>CALQZE010000021.1 GCA_943348955.1 Candidatus Uhrbacteria bacterium RIFOXYB12_FULL_58_10
AATTATCATTTTTTACAAATACACAGCCGTTACGGATCCTGTCGGATTTGTAAATTGGCAAAAGGCCACTTGCATGGAACTGAATTTACTCGGTCGTATTTTGATTGCGAAAGAGGGGATTAACGGATCTGTTGAAGGAACGATCGACTCCATCGCAGAATATAAACGCCGAATGCTTGCTCAAGATGGAAGCGAAGGAACATTCGGAGATTTTTCGGATCTTTGGTTTAAGGCGAGTCCGGGAACCGGCGACGCTTTCGTGAAATTGAAAGTAAAAGCTCGTAACGTGATTCTTGCAACAGGTTTAAAGAATGAAAATGACATTGATCCGAATCGAACGACTGGAACACATATCGAACCGGAAGAATTAAAATCATGGATTGAGAGCGGTGAAGAATTTGAAATTGTCGACATGCGAAACGATTATGAATATGCGGTCGGACATTTTTCGGGATCACACGCAAGTCACATGAAGAATTTCCGTGATCTTGTATCTGTGACTCCACAAATCACGATTCCAAAAGAAAAAAAGATTTTAACCGTTTGTACGTACGGAGTTCGATGCGAGAAGGCTTCCGGATATCTCAAACAGCAAGGATTTGAAAATGTCTATCAATTGAACGGTGGAATTGGAACGTACATGAAAAAATATCCCGGACAAGATTTTCTCGGATCTTTGTATGTCTTTGATGCTCGCATGACAGAACAATTTACGAATGATTACGAAGTGATTGGGACTTGTGTTGCGTGTCATGGCAAAAGCGAACGATTCGGAAATTGCGCATGGGACATTTGCCACAAACAGATGATTATTTGCGATACCTGCGCTCCAAAGGCTCACTCGATCTACTGCTCAACAATGTGCCGTTTCTTGAATATTCCAAGACGATTTTTAGCTCAAATACGCATGAAAATGCAAAAGGCTTAGCCTTGACGAAAACCCTTTATTTTGGTACTCTCCCGACGCCACTTTCTGGCGAAAGGTCGATCTTTCTAACTCACCCAATTAACCAGTCTCACCTATGATGCTTTTTTTCATTGGTCTTGTTGAAATGGTCATCGCGACAATTTGGACAAGATTCGTATCACAGGGAAAAATGGTTGCGAGCAGTTTTGTAACGTTCGTAAACATCCTGATCTGGTATTACGTCTTGCGACAAATCATTACCGATTTGAACGATTGGACCATTATTGTTCTCTACGCTGCAGGTTGCGCCGTTGGAACATTGATCGGCATGTATCTTTTCGAAAGAAAAGAGAAACCTGTTCAGGATCCACTTCTCATTTTGGAAACGAAGGAAGTTTCGCTTGACACTGTATGATTACAGAGATACCTCAATCCGTAGACACAGATCCTGCGCCCGGATAAAACACTACCCAACGTATCACGACGGGTAGTGTTTTTTTATGGTATGATTCGATTGATCTTAACCGTCTGCGTCGTTATTATTTTATGCAAAAGAAAATTTTTCCTATAATCCTTGCTCTGGTATTTGTCTTGCTTTTTGTTTGGATGATTGTTTCATATCCAAGAACATCACATACATCCATTTGGTCTGCTGGAAAACTTCATGTGATTGCAAGTTTTTATCCGATTGCAGAATTTGCTCGTGCTGTCGGTGGTGATTATGTTGAAGTGCTCACAATAACACCTGCGGGAACAGAACCTCATGAATATGAGCCAACCGCAGAGCAACTTACCGCTGTTTATTTGTCGGATGTTTTTCTGTACAATGGAGGAGGAATTGATGCATGGGCAACACGCATTGCGTCGGATGTTATAGAAAAACAGATCGTGGTAAATGAATTGAGTCGTGCAATCGAAACAACTCATTTTGAAGCTGAAACGGAAGTGTTTGATCCGCATGTTTGGCTCGATCCTGTTCTCGCAGAAAAGGAAATTCTGGTGATTGCACAACTCTTTTCTGAACGTGATCCTTTGCACGCGGATGCTTACAGACAAAACGCCGATGCGTACATCTCAAAACTTTCTTTTCTCAATCAGTCATATAAAAACGAACTCGCATCCTGTCGTAATAGAACGGTTGTAACATCTCATTCCGCCTTTGCGTATCTTGCAAAACGTTACAATTTTAATGTGATTGCGATCGCAGGCTTGTCACCGGAAGAAGAACCGTCTGCGGGACGTTTGGCAGAAATTGTGAAGCTGGCAAGGCAAAATAATATTTCTTATATTTATTTTGAAACACTTGCAAGTCCGAAGTTGTCAAATACGATCGCTCGTGAAATTGGGGCAAAGACACTTGTGTTTAATCCGCTTGAAGGTGTGAGTGATGAAGATCAAGCTTCAGGGAAAAATTATCTTACAATCATGAGGGAGAATTTGGATAACTTGAAAATTGGCATGTTATGTCCGTAAGCAAAAAAGTTCCGATCATTCAGGTCAAACATCTTATTTACGAACGCAATGGTGAACATATCATCAATCGTTTTTCGTTTGATATTCAAGCGGGGGATTATGTTGGAATTATTGGACCAAATGGTGGCGGGAAAACGACATTGTTGAAATTATTGCTCGGGTTATTGAAACCACACCATGGGACGATTCAATTATTGGGCGGTAGCCCAATGCAAGCTTCCGTTCGCAAACAAGTTGGTTATGTTGCGCAACGAGGAGGAAATATCGATACACAATTTCCAGCAACCGTGCTCGAGGTTATTCGATCCGGACGCACACCTCGTCTTGGATTATTCGGACACATGCAAGAAAAAGACGAGAAAGCTATTAAGCATGCGATCAAGGAAATGGGAATAGAATCGCTGCTTGATCGACCTTTGTATAAATTGTCGGGTGGAGAACGTCAAAAAGTATTACTTGCTCGCGCACTTGTTGGTGAGCCAAAAATTTTGTTTCTTGATGAGCCAGTTGATGGATTAGATCCGGCCTCACGGGATGATTTTTATGCACTGCTTCGTAAATTAAACAAAGACGGATTGACAATCATTCTTGTTTCTCACGATGTCCATACGGTTGCGAAAGAGGCGAATGCGGCGATTTGTTTGAAACATCAACTCGTTTGTCATGGAAACAAAGCGTGTATGATCGGTGAGGATGAATTGAAAGATTTGTTCCACAAAGACCGAAAAGAGATTTTACTGCATCACGACACATAATATGTACGAACTTTTTGCTCTTGATTTCATGCGCCGTGCCTTTGCGATCGGACTTGTTGTAGCGATTGTCGCCCCGACAATCGGAATCTTTTTTGTTGTGCGTCGTTACAGTGCCATCGCAGATACACTTGCTCACATGTCACTTGCGGGGGTTGCTCTTAGTCTTGTATTAAATCTCGCATCAATCCCTACGGCACTTTTTGTTTCTATAGTCTCTGTTCTTGGAATTGAGCACATGCGTGAAAAAAAGAATCTTCCGGCAGATACGATTGTTTCACTCTTTTTGTTCGGCGGACTTGCTGTTGGTGTTGTTTTGCTCGGACTTGCTCATGGAAAAAATGTGAATATCGTCAATTATTTGTTTGGAAATATTGTAACCGTGACAAATACAGACATTATTTCCGTAAGTGCGATTGGGGCATGCGCATTTTTTCTTGCCATTGTTCTTTGGCGTCAGCTTTTTGCTGTCTCACTCGACGAAGAAACCGCGCAAGCAAACGGTCTGCCCGTTCGCTGGCTTAATCGCATGCTCGCCGTGCTTGGCGCCGCTACAATCGCAATTTCAATGAACGTTGTCGGTGTTCTCTTAATTGGTGCGTTGATGGTGATTCCTGTTCTAGCAGCAATGCAATTTCGACGCGGATTTCAATCTACGTGGGTTATTGCTTTAGTTATTTCTGTTATATCCGTTACTCTTGGTCTTATTGCTTCGTTCTATCTCAATCTTGCAAGCGGAGGAACGATCGTATTGTTCACGATTGTCTGTTTTCTCTTTGCTTCATTATTTTCGGGAGTAAATTCATCTTCTTTGCATGCGCAACATCATTCATAAAATCTTTCTTGCAAGTTTGGCACTGAAAACCATCAATGGAATTTTTGAGATATTTGGCGGTCTCATGTTTCTTTTTTTTCAGTCACATTATGTTGCGCGCTTTTTGTTATTGCTTGTGCAAGGAGAATTTGGTGAGGATCCAGAGGACCCGTTCTTATCACAGATGCTTTATACAGCCAATCATCTTTCCGTCTCCACGAGAATTTTTCTGGCGTTCTATCTGTTGGCGCATGGAATCATTAATATTACGTTAGCTATGGCTCTTAAGAGAAAAATCCACATTGCTTATCCGATCGCGATTGGTTTCTTTTTTGCGTTTATGATGTACGAACTGTTCCGATTTAGCATTCATCCGTCGTTTTGGCTCGGAGGACTTCTTTGTCTGGACGCTATCGTGATCTATTCGATCATCAAAGAATATCGTAAAGTATTACATTTAAAAAAGTCGGAATCACTTCTTGTTGTATGAAATTCAAATCAGGTCTCTATGCAATTTTGTTTGTTTTGGTCATCCATTTTGTATTGTTATTGATGGACGGCTACGGACGTTTCTATCAAATCGATATTCTTATGCATTTGATGGGCGGATTTGCTTGGGCATTGATTGCCCTTGCCCTTGAGACGCGGGTAAAATCCTGTTTTAAAAAATCACTGCCAACCTGGTATCGTTATATTTTTGTTGCCGGATTTGTTTTGATGATTGGTGTTGCCTGGGAATTTCATGAATATGCTCTCGATCAGACAATCAATATTTGGTATCACATTGTTCCGTCCCAACCATCTCTTGCAGACACAATGAAAGATTTGCTTGATGATTGGATTGGTGCGAGCGCTGCGTTCTTTCTCTTTCAAAAGAAAAAATAAAAATTCGCAGAGTATGCGAATCAAGGTGATGTGGAATGATTGAGAAATTCTGTAGCGTAAAAGCTGATTTTCATGTAAGCGGAGACGTCGTCTCCGCTTTTATTGAATGCACGTTCGGAAACCCGTTTGTCGTCGGAAGTGAAAAATGAAATGCGGATATCGATGTTTCCTTTCCAGGCTCGTGCGAGTTTATCTAGGTGATAGCAGAATGTGCGGTAGTTCTTGAAGCCAAGAGAGGGGAGAAGGTGTCGTTGTACGACGGATTCGATGGCAAGATTCGTCCTGCTTCGAGAAACGATCGAATCAATAAACAGGGGAAACTGCCAGTCTGTGTCGCCTTCCCACCGATGATGTTTGCGAAACAAATCCAGTCTTCGCGGGATAAGTGATTGAAGATGTGTCGCAAGTACAGGGAGCTTTTTATCGGCTTCTCTGTGCAGCCGATCTCGTTCGGCAAGTTCTTGCAGGATAGACATTTCTTTTGTGACTGGGACGGCTTTCATGTTGTAAACCTCCGTGTAACATGAACGGCAATAGTAGCGTACATAGCCACTTTGTCAAATGTCTCTTTGCGAATTCATTACTCTATTCAAGATAAGAAAAATGTGATATTGTTGGTTTAACATGAAGTATTTAACATTATTCATTGTTTCCGCAATTCTCTTTGTCGGACTCTCTTTTGCAGGGAAGTCTTTTTTTGGCATGGATCATGGAATGACCATGGGGAGTGTTGAATGTGTGAATCATTGTATTGATGTATCCACATTTCCAAGTGTGATGTCGTCATCCGTTCCTGTACTGTTTTTTATCGCGATCGCTTTTTTTTGCAATCGTTACAGACAAACGTTGATGCATGTTGTACATGTTGTCGCAATCAAGCAACAACGGCACACAGAGCCCATACGACTTTTTCTGCTTTCACAAAATCTATCAACCGTGATTTTACGGGATTAACTCCAAACAAGCGTGATTTGTTTTAATCATTGAATTGTTTGGTTTTTGTTTTATGCAATCATTTACATTTATTTCAGCTCTGCTTCTTGGATTTGTTGCCGGAAGCTCCTCTTGTCTCGCTGTTTCGGGAGGATTAATGCTCTCAATCGTCGGAAAGGCAAATGATCGGCTCGGGAAGATGACGCGTAAAATGCGTATACGATTCACGGTCATGTTTGTTGTTGGTCGCATCGTTTCCTATGGATTATTGGGCGGACTGATCGGTTGGCTCGGATCTTCCTTTACATTTTCTCCAACGGCGACAGGAATCATTACGTTAATCGCGGCGGCATACATGATTATTGCCGGACTTGAAATGCTGCAAATTGCGCCACGATGGATGAAATGTGCGATTCCACGTCCACCAAAATGGCTCTCTAATCGCATTATTGATGCGGATGGTAATCCAAACGCATTTACCCCGTTTCTTCTTGGTGCAGCAACGTTTTTTCTTCCGTGCGGATTCACACAATCTCTTCAGATTTACGCACTCACAACGGCTAGTTTCTGGACGGGAGCAACGATTCTTACAGCGTTTGCTATTGGAACGGCTCCGGCACTTTTAGCACTTGGGTTTGCATCCGGAGCACTCAGTGGAAAAACAGGAAAATTTGTGTTCAAGCTTGCGGGTGTTTTTATTCTTTACCTTGCGATCTCAAACGTTCAAAATGGGATGACCCTTCTCGGTCATCCGATTCAGTTTGCATCTGCATCAAGTGCCACGACCGGTTATCGTGTTGTTTCATCGAATACAGATTCAACAGGCTCACCGTCCGTAGC
>CALQZE010000022.1 GCA_943348955.1 Candidatus Uhrbacteria bacterium RIFOXYB12_FULL_58_10
ATGATGTCAACGTCCGGATGTTCGCGCTGCATACGTTCGACGCTTTCCTTCGCGGCGATGAGGCCGACGAAGACGATCTTTTTCGCGCCCGCCCGTTTCAATTGCTGAATGGCGAGGATCGCACTTCCACACGTTGCGAGCATGAGATCGAGGACGAAGTATGTGTCGATGCCTCCGGGAACCTGTTTCGGAATCTTGCCTCCATGGTCGACGGGCATGGCCGTTTCTTCATCGCGAGACACATTCACATGCCAGACGAGCGCTTCGGGAAGGAACGGAAGGAATGCTTCGAGAAATCCGTTTCCGGCGCGAGTGATCGGGATGAGCACTTGACGGAACTGCAGACGTTTCCCGATCGTATGCGCAAGGGGCGTTTCGACAGGGGAGTGTTCGAAGAAAAGATGTTCCGTCGCTGCCGTCGCGAGAACGGAACCGACGCGTTGGATCTCACGACGGAAATCCCGATCGGAGAGGTTCTTGTCGCGAAGACGATAAAGTGCGTCTTGCGCGACAGGATGTTCCAGAACTCTGAGTACAGACATGGGTGACCTCCAGACGAAATGTCCGACGAGAGCGTAGCACATATTCACAATTCGTCAACCCAGTTCGATCAGGATTGTGTTATAATTATTTTATGCTCCTCGAACATCTTTTTTTTGAAATCGGAATTGTGTTTGTCATCGCTGCACTTGCATCGATGCTTGTTCATCGTCTGCGATTACCACTTATCATTGCGTACATTATTACAGGAGTTGTTGCAGGACCGAGTTTATTTGCGCTCACAAAAAGTTCTGATGTGTTTCAGGTCATGTCGGAAATCGGTGTGGCGTTTTTGTTGTTTACGGTTGGGCTTGGGTTGAATTGGCGAAATGTAAAAGATGTCGGTGGAGTTTCATTCGCAACGGGAATCGGTCAGGTTGTGTTTACAAGTGTGATCGGATTCGGTGTTTCTTTATTGCTTGGTTTTTCACCGGTCATTAGCGTCTACCTTGCCATCGCATTCACCTTTGCAAGTACGATCATTGTCGTGAAGTTTCTGACGGACAAAGAAGATACAGATGCACTTTACGGCAGAATTAGTATTGGGTTTCTGCTCGTGCAAGATTTTTTGGCCATGATTATTTTACTTGGATTGAATGCGATCAAGTCTGGTGTTCCGCTTGAACAAGTTTTCATGAGCTCAATGATCAAAGCGATTTTGCTGATCCCATGTCTTTGGTTTATTTCGACAAAGTTATTACCGCCGATTTTATCCTACGTCGCAAAATCGCAAGAGTTGCTATTTGTTTTTGCTATCGGTTGGTGTTTTTTTATTGCAAACGTATTATCTTATTTCGGATTTGGAATCGAGATCGGTGCGCTTATAGCGGGTATTACTTTATCCGGCTCTTTTTATCATCGCGAGATTACGGCACGTGTTCGACCGTTGCGTGATTTTTTTCTCATCATCTTCTTCATCGTTCTCGGTACGCATTTGAGTTTTGCTGGGTTGTCATCGTTGATTGTTCCGATTATTTGTTTCACGTTGTTTATTTTGATCGGCAATCCGCTTATTGTTCTGATCATCATGCGTGCGCTCGGCTATCATCCACGAACAGGATTTCTTGCGGGAACAACCGTTGCGCAAATTTCGGAATTCTCTTTTATTATTATTGCTGCCGGTATTGCTTCGGGCCAAGTTCCCGAATCTATTCTCGGACTCGTAACTGTGGTTGGTTTGCTGACGATTGGTGCAAGCTCGTTCTTAATTGAACACAACGAGCGCATTTACGAGAAACTGCATCCGTTTTTGCGATGGCTTGAACCAAAACATATTCTCGATTCTGAATTGAGAAAAACACATGAGTCCGTTCAAGTTCTTTTACTCGGTTTTCATCGCACGGGAACGGTTTTGCTTAAAGCGATACAGCAAATGAAGAAATCTTTCACGGTTGTTGATTTTGATCCGCAAGTCACGCGTGAACTCGCGGAATGCGGTATTCCATCACTTTACGGTGATGTCGGTGATGAAAATTTTCTGGAAGAAATTCAGGCGGATAAATCAAAATTGATTCTTTCAACGATTCCGGATGCGGCTGTCAGTACAACGTTGCTTGTTTATTTAAAATCCAAACAGTTTACGGGTTCAGTCGTTGTTTCCGTGCATACACATGAAGAGGCAGAACGCTGTTATCATTTGGGGGCAACGTATGTGATTGTGCCGAATGTGCTCAGCGGAAAAAAGATTGCTGAGTTATTGAAAGAGACAAGTGTCCGAAAAAACGCTTGGCAAAAATTACGAAAAGAAGTTTTATGAACGTCGACCCGATTTCATCTTCTGGTTCCATGAAGGTTCGTCTGCCGAATTTAGGTCTTTTAATTGAATCTTCAAACGGAGTTCATTCGCTCGCGGCATATCACATGGCACTTCAGTTTCAACAAGGATTCGGTGACGTGTTTGATCAGAAAGTTGAAAATTTAAATCGTCATGGTTTGAATGATGTAAACGTAGACGTATTTATTGAAGATGCCATCAAACGTGAAATTGAAAATCTTGCGCGGCAAGTTGTGATGACGAATCATCTTTTGTTCTCTGTTGAATCAAATCATCGACTTCCGTTTTCTTTTGTAAAACAAATCGGACAATCTGCTTATCTTGCAAGTACAGGTGGTCATCAATTAGTGACTGTAAACGCACAGAATGGCACGATGGTGAATTTGGATGTGATCGCAAATGGATTGACGAATGATCAAATTTGTGATAGTAAAAGGAAAGAACAGGCCATGAAAACGGGAAATGTTCACGTTCATTGTATTCATACGAATCCAAAAGATCGTTTCATTCTTCTGAGTGAGGATGCGGCACAACATATGACGATGGAAACTCTTCGTCGTTTGATAGGGGATGCAGAATCGTCCGATGCGTTGGAACAAGAAATAGAACTTCAAGCGAACGTTGCAAGAAGAGAATCTCATTTTGATTCCGATCAAGATATGATGACGTTGGTCATGGAGGTGAGTTAACCTATATTTGAAATAATTCTATGGCACGTGGAGATAATCCTGCGGCGTACGCAAGTGACAAAGGACGAAGAGACATGGCACGCAATGAAGTAAGAGGAATTCGTTTGACGCGTGCGGAACAAGATCAGATCGCGGAGGCGGCATTGCAAGTAAGTGAACAAGCGAAGGCACGAGATCGTCGCGATCCTGTGGCAGAAGCGCAAAGAATGGCTCGTTTGCAAGAAGCATCTTCACGAGCGGAACAGATTGCGGAAGAAGTGGCTGCAAAATTTGCACCGGAAGCCGGACACAACGCGGATGTATCTCGACGCTCAGAACGATCGGGCGGGGAACGCGTCATGATTAAACCGGGATCTGAACAACATAAGGAACTGCAAAAAATGGTTGCTCTCGGTGGTGACGATAAACCTGCTGCGGATTCGGGTGACTGGACTCAACAATATATGGGGAGACCTGCCGCAGAGACGGTAGCAACTCCGCCCGCCGAAGGAAATTGGTTTCAGAGACAATTGGCCAAATTGAAACCAAAAAAGACGGAATAATTTCTTGACAGATTTCATTAGCACTCTATAATACAGAGTGCTAATTTGTTTTATGGAACCACGACAAGCCAATTTACTGTCTCTCATCATTGATGATTACATCAAAACGGCCGAGCCGGTTGGTTCAAAGTACCTTGTCGAGACCTATCATCTCGATATTTCCTCGGCCACGGTTCGCAATGAAATGAGTTTGCTTGAGGAAGAAGGATATTTGCGTCACGCACACACATCGTCCGGGCGGATTCCAACGGAGAAGGCGTATCAATATTATTTGAAACATATTGTCGATGCTCCGCAAATCGTTTCGAGTGAACAAACGCTTGGTGAAGAAATGCCACATGAGTCTAACAAAGAAGTCGCACTAAGGGCGATTGCAAAACGTCTCGTGCAGATTTCCGGCGAAACAGCCCTTCTTGCGTTCGATCAAAACTCAAGTCATGTCACCGGCGTTTCCAATTTATTTCTTAAGCCGGAGTTTCAAGATTCCGCCGCCCTCGGCGAGCTCGTCGATCAATTTGATTCTGTGATGTCCGATCTGTTCGATCGTGCATCAACAAAACCGCAAGTGTTTATCGGTTCGCACAATCCATTCGGCGATCAGATGACAACGATCATCGTTCGATACGATTTTCCAAATACAGAAGGCGGCATTCTCGGACTCGTGGGGCCGATGCGCATGGATTACGCACGCAACCTCGCGCTCCTCGCAGCCGCACAAAAAATCATTCAAGAATTTAATGAGGAAGAATAATATGAATGAAGAAGAAATTGAAATGGCAGAAGAAGAAGTCGAGAAGTCGGGAAGTCGAGAAGAGGGGAAATGTGAGAAGTGCGATGGTTATCTTATTGGATGGCAGAGAGCACTCGCAGATTATGACAATTTGAAAAAAGATTTGGGGAAAGAAAAAGATTCGATGCGTCGTGCAGTAAAAGAAGATGTGGCGGAATCCATCATTCCGATTCTCGATCACTTTGATCAAGCATTAAAATTTAAACCACAAGGACTTGATGCAACGGCAGAGAATTGGCTCACGGGCATGATGCATGTTCGCAATCAACTTGAATCCGTTTTGCTTGAACTTGGCGTTGAGCCGTTCGGCAAAATCGGGGATGCATTCGATCCACACTTGCATGAATCCGTTGGTGAACGTGAAGACGAGTCACAAGCGGAAAATGCCATCGTAGAAGTCTCGTTGCGCGGATGGAAACTCGGAGAGAAGGTTATTCGACCAGCACTTGTTATTCAAAACAAAAATAAATAATACTGTATGTCAAAAATCATTGGAATCGACCTCGGAACGACAAACTCTTGTGTAGCCATCATGGAAGGCGGACAACCGAAAGTTTTGGAGAATAAAGAAGGCGCACGCACAACACCATCCATCGTTGCAACCGCAAAAGGGGGAGAACGTGTTGTTGGATTACCTGCAAAACGTCAGTCTGTCACAAATCCAGCAAACACATTGTTTTCGATTAAACGTTTGATCGGACGTCGTTTTGAAGATGCAGAAGTTTCTCGCGATAAACAAATGATGCCATACGCGATTGTAAAACATGGTGATGGTGTTGCGATTAAAATGGGAGACAAAGAATATACTCCAGAAGAAATCTCTGCGATGATTTTGCAAAAGATCAAAGCAGACGTGGAAGAAAAGCTTGGGGAAAAAGTGACAGAAGCCGTTATTACGGTTCCTGCATACTTCGATGATGCACAACGTAACGCAACAAAAGTTGCGGGTGAAATCGCTGGACTCAAAGTTTTGCGTATCATCAACGAGCCAACCGCAGCAGCTCTTGCGTATGGATTCGACAAAAAGATCGGACAACAAATTGCTGTGTACGATCTTGGTGGAGGAACATTCGACGTTTCTATTTTGGATATTTCTTCAGACACCGTTGAAGTTAAATCTACAAATGGTGATACACACCTCGGTGGAGATGATTTCGATCGCGTGATCATCGAATGGATTTTAGCTGAATTTAAAAAACAAGAAGGAGTCGATCTTGCAAAAGATCCTCTTGCTTTGCAACGTATTAAGGATGCGGCAGAACGTGCAAAGATTGAACTTTCCACATCACAACAAACAGAAATCAATCAACCATTTATTACGTCTGATGCGAATGGTCCAAAACATTTGGTCATCACACTCACACGTTCAAAATTGGAAGAGCTTTGTCATGATCTCGTTCAAAAGACGATCGGACCTGTTCAAGCTGCGTTGAAAGATGCTGGTTTGTCGAAGGGTGATATTCAAGAAGTTGTCATGGTTGGTGGAATGACACGCATGCCACTCGTACAAAAAGTTGTCGAAGAATTCTTTGGAAAGAAACCAAACATCTCTGTAAACCCGGATGAAGTCGTTGCTCTCGGAGCGGCAGTTCAAGCAGGAGTTTTGCAAGGAGAAGTCAAAGATGTTTTGTTGCTCGACGTCACTCCATTATCTTTCGGAATTGAAACGATGGGCGGAGTCATGACAAAGTTGATCGAACGTAACACAACCATCCCAACATCAAAGTCACAAGTATTTTCAACAGCCGCGGATAATCAAACAACGGTTGAAATCCACGTTCTTCAAGGAGAACGTCCAATGGCAGATGGAAACAAAACACTCGGACGCTTTATGCTTTCCGGTTTGCCAATGGCACAACGCGGAGTTCCACAAGTGGAAGTGAAGTTCGATATCGACGCAAACGGAATTTTGAACGTGACCGGAACAGATAAAGCATCTGGAGAGAGCCAACAGATTACGATCCAAGGTTCAACTGGTTTGTCGAAAGAAGAAATCGAACGCATGAAACAAGATGCAGAATTGCATGCGGAAGAAGATGCAAAAGCAAAAGAACGTATTGAACATCAAAACATCGCAGACACCATGATCTACACTTCAGAAAAAATGTTGAAAGACGCCGGTGATAAAATCACGGATGTTGAACGCAAAGAAGTGGAAGATAAAATCGAAGCATTGAAAGCCGTGAAAGATAAAGACGATCACGAAGCGATTAAGAAAGCAGCGGATGAACTTTCAACCGTCGCGCAAGCCGTTGGTG
>CALQZE010000023.1 GCA_943348955.1 Candidatus Uhrbacteria bacterium RIFOXYB12_FULL_58_10
CCTCAGCGGAAGTGTAGGCCTGTTCGTCGGTTCGTTCTCCTGCTTGTGACGCTTGGAAGATGCGTTCTGCGGCAACATCCGGATCTACATCAAGAAAAAGTTTGAATGAGTTTGGAATGAAATGCCAGGATAATCGTCCGTCGATGACAAAGGATTCATTTCTCTCGCCGAGAGATGTTTGATAATCATCAACGTCTTTGTCTGTAAATGCTTCAGATTCTCCAAGTGCATTCAGTTCATCAATAGTCATTCCGCGTTCTTTTGCCATTTTTCCACGCAAATCACCAACGGAATACCACGGAACATTTAATTTTTCCGATAGGCGTTTAACGATCGTTGTTTTTCCAGAACCCGGAAGTCCTGTGATGGTGATAATCATAGTGCGAGAAGCGAAATGTTTTATCTTCACGTTGTCATTATGTTTTTGGGAATGATGCCAAAATTGCTTTTAATTCTTTTGGAAGGGGAGATTTGAATGTTTTCTGTTTTCCGTTTGCAAGTTTGATGGTTAAAGATTCTGCATGAAGAAATACCCGTCCGAATTCTTTCTCTCGAATATGGCGCATGTTTTTAACATGATATAAACGATCGCCCATCACTGGGTGGTTGAGTGCAAGGAAGTGAACGCGAATTTGGTGAGTACGTCCCGTAAGAATGCGTACGTTTACAAGTGTGGCGTTCTTGAAACGTTCAACAACGTCATATTCTGTAATGGCTTCTTTTCCGACCTGATCACCTGTACGTGCGACCATGCGACCTTGGCGTTTTGATCGACTTATTGCAAAGTTGATTGTGTCGTGTTCTTTTGGAAGGGTTCCGTAAACAAGAGCTGTGTAGTTTTTTTTGACGGTACGTTTTTGAAATTGTTCTTTTAAATTTTCAAACATGGCCTGTGTTTTTGCAATGACCATCACTCCAGAAACATCTTTGTCGATGCGATGCACAATACCGGGCCGAACATTTTTGTGTCCAGGAAGAAGGGAAGGATCTCCGACTTTTTTCATCTTGGGATGTAATTTCAACAAAATATCCGCAACGTTTGGTCGTGAGTCCGCATCATTCGAACGATGAACAATTAATCCTGCGGGTTTGTTCACAACGATAATATCATCGTCTTCAAATAAAACTTCCAAATCCGGAGCGATCTGTTTTTTTGCGCGTGTTGTTGCAGAAATTTTTGGATAAAAAACAACGTCATTCAATTCAAGAAATGCATGTACTTTGCATGGATCCCCGTTAAGAGTGACTTCACCAGACTTGATGTATTTTTGAATTTGGGATCGGGTAATCGGCATGATCTTTGTGAGAACATGATCAATACGCTTCCCTTTGTTGGTTTCGTCAATGGTCAGTTTAGGCATAGAGAAGGTTAGAGAATATTGATCCGATCAAAAATCCCAAAGAATAAAATTAAAATCACCGCCGCAATGATAATGAACATCATTCCATCCACTCCGTGATGGTTGTGCTCATGATGTGCACGCCTGCGAAAATAAATTCCAAAGATCAAAAACAAGATTCCGAGAATGAGATAGGGCATAAAGATGGTGGTGGGCGTGCCTGGATTCGAACCAGGGACCACAAAGGTATAAGCTTTGCGCTCTAACCAGCTGAGCTACACGCCCGAATGAGAGAAATATCCAAACCAAAGGTTTGAGTATTTCTGAATGAGTCGTGTAACTTTGGCCAACAGCCAACACCACACGCCCTTTTATGGGGCTTTTACAACTTCTTTACGTTTGAGTCCTTGAATTTCTTTGTTACAACACTTTATCTCATTGCTTCATGTTGGTCGAGAGGTTACAATGGAGTCGTTATGGATGCTGGGATTTCTTCATTTGTCATTTTTCTCGCGATTATCTGGTTTTTGTTCTACTGGGTTTTTGGTGGAGTTTTTTTTGCAATCATCGCCATCCTTCGTCTTGGTCGTGTGCGTAAGGTTCGATTCAGCTGTTTGTTCACGTTGATTTCTGTCGCTTTTGCGACCGGAGCCTCTTATATTGGTGTACACTCTGCGGAACAATCCATTCGAGCTTGTACAGTCGATGTGGCGAGTAAAGCAAAAACGATTATTGCGGTGATTGGATGCGGATTCGGTGCAATCATGGGATCATTCTTGATTGGGATTGTTCTTCTTATTTTGTGTGGATTTATTTTGATGAGTCTTTCAAAATCAAAAACAAAACCATGGTTTCTTCTGCATCAAACAGAACAAGGAGAGACGGAGGAGGAAACAACAGAGGCTGTGATAGACATTCAAGCTATCCCAACGAAAAAAAGTAAATTCTTCTAAGAACACTTGAGACGTCATCAATAAACAGTGTGTCTTGACGATTCTGCCGTTTTTCATTATTATTCTGCCACATCCACGGGCGATTAGCTCACTTGGTTAGAGCGCTACATTGACATTGTAGAGGTGACTGGTTCGAGTCCAGTATCGCCCACCACAAAAAGCAGATGATTAAATCATCTGCTTTTTGTTTTCAATTGATTTGTTTTCGAACCCAATCTAATGCCGCTTCTCGACTGAGCAGATGTCCGTCGAGTTGCTTGTCGCGCACTTCTTCAATAAGTTCTCGCACACGCATTCCTTCCGGAATACCCAGACGGATAATATCTTCTCCAGAAAGAAGCGTTGGAATTGGTTCATGTTCTTCACACTTCCAACGAGTGCAGATTTCATCTCGACGTTTATGTGCAGCGTTTAAAATCTGATCTTTTCCCATGTGTTTTAAAATTTCCAGATGAAGTTTTCCGTGTTCACTCATGAACTGTTTTTCAAATTGCGATGCACGCATTGTTGTGACATCTCCATGTGTCAGTGTTTGCGCAAGCTTTTGGATGATCCACAGCACACGATCAGACTCGACGCGTCGGAGTGATTGTTTGCTGATGGTAGAAAGACCCGTAAAAGAAAGAGTTGTCTTTGCTTCTTCTTCTGTTAATTCGCGAAGCAATAAAATAATGGCATGTTCCATGTGTGTTCCGTTTGGAACAGGTAAAAGTTTTAAGAGAGGATCGAGGTAATGTTCATCAATTTTTGCATGTCTCCAAACACTTGGAAATAATTCTTCAAGCGCACGACTCTCTAAAAGAAGTTTGATGGTAATTTGCGGATTGGCTAAAAGTGATTTTGATAATTCCTCCCCAATAGTTTCACGAGCAACAACAAATTCATTTTTTCCTTCTTCTTTTCGCATCCGATTCAGTCGGGGAACATTGTGAATCATGGCATCCCACGTGTGCGATTCTATTTCAAATGAAAGTTCTGCAGCAAATCGGATTCCACGTAAAATACGGGTAAGATCCTCTTGAAAACGATCGGCTGGATTCCCGACGGCGCGTAACGTCTTTGTCTTCAGATCTGCTTGTCCGTGGTAAGGATCGATCAATTCTCTTGTTCGAAAATTAAAAGCCATCGCATTTACTGTAAAATCACGACGCATGAGGTCATTTTCGATCGGAAGTGATGGATCTGATTGCGTTTCAAAATCGCGATAACCTCCGAGTGAGTTCGGAAGAGGGGATTCGGTTCTCGGTAATGTAATGTCAATAAAACGAGTATTTGATACGTGAAATCCTTTCGGTAAAAATTTAAATACTTCAAAATTTTTACCCGCGCGCTCAATGGATCCTTGTGTTGCAAACCAGGCTTCAATTTCCGGTACGGACAAGTTGCAAATCACAAAATCGTAATCTGCATTTTTAACATCGCGGTGTAATAATAAATCTCTCACGGCGCCGCCAACCAAAAATAAATCTGCTTGTGGAAACGTTTTTAAAAAACGATCAATAAAAAAAAGTTGCGGCTGCAATTTGAGAAAAGAAAAAAAATCCTCCGAAATGTTCATACAAAAAACAGTATACATGTTTTTGTCTTTTGATTGAATGGATTTGGAGAGACAATCTGTTTATTTATTGTGAAGATCGAACAATTTTGTTCACACATCTCTTTTGTCCCTTGCGAAACAACATGGTATAATTTTAAAGAACTTTTGACGCAAAGACGTCAATTACATTTATTTTGGATCGTTAAACTTTTTAGCCTATGAAAAAATTCGTCGCCATGTTTCTTTCGTTGGCGTTTGCAATGACAAGTTTTGGTGTGTCTTTACCGGCTCTTGCTGCAGGAACAGGGATGATGACTTTTTCACCTACGAGTGAATCTGTTAAAACAGGAGATAGCTTTACAGTTGGCGTTGAAGTGAATCCAAACGGAGCGTCGCTTGATACGATTCGTGTTGAACTGAGCTATGATCCAACGAAACTCTCTGCAACGGTGTTTAAGGTCGGGTCGTTGTTTCCGAACTTAACCCCTTCTTACAGCATTAACAATGCTGCGGGTGTTGTAAGTTTCGGGGCCTATAAGTTTGGACCCGCTGTAACAAAAGCGGGCACATTCGGAATTGTGACGTTTCATGCAATTTCATCCGGAACATCCAAAATCTCTTTGTTAAATACATCAAAGATGATTCAGGACGGAACAGAGACAATCAATACAGATGCACTTGGTTCCGTTACGGTTGTTGTTGATGGTGTTGGGATAACAACCCCAGCCGCTCAAGCATCACCTGTGTCTACATTGATCCATGATCCTTCCAAATATGAAGAGTTGCTTGCCGCTCTCGGATTGGTAAGTAAACCTGCTGATTTTGCAAAATACAAAGCATTGGTAAAATCTGACGCTCTTGCATTCAAGGTGAGTCTGACAGATGCACAACAAATGGCAATTGCAAACTTCATTACGTATGGAGCTTCTGCAGAAACAATAAAACTTGGAGCGGGTGAACGTCGTGCAGTGATACGCGATTATTTTGAGACCGTTGGACGTCCGGATGTGATTTGGAATGATATTCAACGCATGTCTACGGGTCAAAAATTGATTAACCGTAATTTGGCAAAAGAGCAATCACAAGTAACTCTTGTGCTTTCTAAATTCAAGATGATGGTCGGACACAATCCAAATTTTAAGGTTCTCGCAGAAGACATTGCTTGGAATACGATGATGTATCGTATTCGTTTTCCACGTAATTTGGTCTTGGAACAACAAGGAATCGTGAAGTTTAAAAAGATTTTTAAACACACGCCGGTTACTCCGCTTGAGTGGTCGATTGTGCGAGCTCTCGGATACGCGTTAAAATAAACGTTGACTTACTTCATCTCCTGTATCAATCGAAGCGTTTATAAACAAAATTATGACAACAACAAAACTTTCCTGTCTGCTTTCTGTACTCGTGTTCACTGCATTTCCATTTGCGGCAGGGGCTATATCATCTACAAGTTTTATTTTGGATCCATCGCAAAACGTTGTTTCGATTCATAAAGCCATGACATCGACAAGTTTCAATTTGGACGGATCCATTGATCCAATTGTTGGAAAAAGTACATCCACAAGTTTTAAAAATGAATCTGGAGATGCTTTTTCTTATTATTGTGGAGACGGATTTATTGATCCGGGTGAAACGTGTGATGGTGCGTCTATGAGCGGATCTACCTGTGTCACTCAGGGATTTATCTCAGGAACGCTTTCTTGTAATTCTACCTGTACCGCACTCGTTACTTCATCTTGCAGTTCAACTCCTCCCGCTTCACCTCCTGCTGGAGGCGGTGGGGGTGGTGGAGGTGGGGGTGCTGCGGCACCAGCTTTGTCATCTGTCCCCGTATTACCAACACTGTCTAGTGAGATATCATCAAAAACATTTTCTTATAAATCCTCTCTGCTTCTCTCTGGTGCAAAAGGGGTGAGTACGACATCCGTTGTTATAAACAATACGACAATTGCAACGTACCCAACAGCGTTGACCTGGCAGGCAGCTGTTTCACTCGCGTTTGGATTGAATACGTTTAAAATTGTTGCAAAGAATGATTCCGCAATTTCTTCAGAAACAACCTATTCGATCACCCGACGTTTGGCCGGTGATGCAACAGGTGACAATGTTGTGAATGATTATGATCTTTCCAAGATTGCAAAACTTTGGGGAAGTAAAGATCAAAACGGAGATTTTACCGAAGATGGAATTGTCGATGATTATGATTTTTCTATGATGGTTGTGCGTTGGGGAACAAAGATCTAATGCGGTAGATAGCGATATTGTTTTATGAAAAAACGGATTACGGGTGTTTTGTTTTCGATATTGTTTACAATGATTTCTTTTCCCGCGTTTGCTGCGGGGAATGCCTCTTTTTTATTTAAAACCGATGCATATTCGGTCCAGGTTGGAGAAACATTTGATGTTCCTGTTTTGGTAAATCCAAATGGAGAACAACTGAATACAGTTCGGGCTGTTTTGACATTCGATCCAACAGTGTTGCAAGCACAATGGGCAACACTCACAGGATCACTTGAGCGATCTGCTCCGGGAAATTATTTCGATAATACAAAGGGTGTTGTGTCTTGGGCCGGATTTAGCACAAAAGAATCGTTTTTTTCAGAAGGGGATTTTGCAAAAGTAACGTTCACAGCGATTAAAGATGGAAATTCACAGGTTAAAATTTCAACGGACTCACATTTAATTTCGAATGGAGAAGAAAAATTCGGAGGAGTCGAAGTTTCCGCAGCTGTGAAGGTGGTTCCAGCA
>CALQZE010000024.1 GCA_943348955.1 Candidatus Uhrbacteria bacterium RIFOXYB12_FULL_58_10
CTTTTTCAATGAAGTATTTCAACATTTTTTCTGTAACTTCAAAATCAGAAATTACCCCTTTTGAAAGCGGTTTTGTAATAGAAATATGCGGAGGCGTTTTGCCAAGCATATCTTTTGCGTCTTTTCCGACAGCGAGAATTTGATCTGTTCTTGTATTAACGGCAACAACGGAAGGTTCATTAATGACGATTCCCCCTTCTTTGGAGTAGACAAGTGTACTTGCTGTTCCAAGATCGATCCCTAGATCTTTTGAAAATTGTCCGAAAAATTTATCGAACATAATGAGATGAAAATCAGAATAAAAAAGAAGACCGTAGCCCTCGCATTTTACAAAAATAACAGCGAGAAATCAAGCCATATTTTTGATACTTTTTGTATTCAAGGAGAAGAATCCGCTCCAAGAAAGATAAGTTCAACAAATGCTGCAATGAGGATCAATAAAACGATCACCCACCAAACCAACAGTCCCTGACCTGAGAGAGCGAGAGTTATGAGGAAGAGAACTGTGAACAGTATCCCCTGTCGCAAGGAACGTACCACGTGTCGATATACGACTTCTTCTTTGTTTTTCCAGATACGAACAACGGTTCCAAGTAAAGTCGCTGTCGAAAGGAACGCCATGCCGAGCGTAAGAAAAAATAAAAGAAATCCAAGAAAACCAGATCCTGTTGGATCAATTGCATGCAGCACAACGAACCATGCAATCCACGCGGAGAGGCTGACGCAGGTCATGATAATGAGATAAGCGCGAAAGGTCATAGAACTTCTTCGAGAGCGGGTCGATTAATGGCATAAAGAACATGTGTGAGCTGAATCTCGTGGAATTTTTCCATCATTCTATTTTTCATTTCCTCCTCAAATCCACGTAGATAATGATTTGTCGCGCCTGTTCGAGTAGCAATTTTTATCACGCCGTCGCGAAAAGAAATAACTCGAGCATCACGTCGTGTTTGATGAGGCATGACATCTGTTAAAAATTCATTTCCCCATGTCACAATTTGGGATGCCGTTACAGCAGATCCCATTTGTTTCTTTTGGATGGAACGCCGAACCAAACTTTTCATTGAAGACAATCCCATAGGCTTCTATTTTACGTGTTACTGACGAAATTCACAAATATCTGCGAAGTCACAGAAACGACAATGAAAACCCGGTGTCGCCTCAAATTGACTTACACGGATGCATTGAACGCGATCGATGATCTCTTGTCGAAGTTCAGAGAGCTGATCATTGGTTCCGAGAAAAGAAACGGAACTGTTGTCTTCAAGATAGTGAAACGTCAGCTTTTTTGGTTTGAGACCAAGAACATCAATTGCCGCCATTTGATAGAGATACAGTTGTTCTCTATCTTCTGGTCTCAGAGTCTTCTCTGTCTTCGGCGTTCCTGTTTTGTAGTCGATAATTTCGATTCCGTCTTCGCATGCATCCATGCGATCGATACGACCTTTTAAAATTACATCACCGAATTTAAGTGTGAATCCTTGTTCAAGAAAGAGCGGTTGAGGCTTTCTATTTGGGAGTGATCGTGCATATGCGAGAAGTGATTGCTCGCCCTTAAGTCGATATTCTTCACGTTGTTTATCGTTTTCATACCAATCGTCTTGCCAATTTGCCCTGTAAAGATCGAGTAACTCTTGTTCTGATACTGGCAAATCTTCCGTCAATTTTTCTTGAGCATCCGCTTCTTTCTTCCCTTTTCGTTCAAGCCACAATGTGAAATATTTCTGAAGTGAATTATGCATGGTTTTTCCAAAAGAAAATGTCCATCGTCCGAATACGGGAATTTTGAAGACATGCGCAAATTTATATTGATAGGGACAACTTTTAAAGGCCGCGAGTTGTGTGAAGGAGAATTGTTTTGGGACAGGAATAAATATTTCGCGATTCGTCGTCGGTTCTAAATGTTCCCCGCGATCCTCGTCAAATATCTGAATCAAAGAACGATCTCTTGCATCCGGCTTTTCATATCCAAGCTCATGAAGAAATCTTGATAATTTTCGTGTTCGAGCTCCGCCGTAGTCATCTGCGGAAGTAAAATAGAGCCCTTGCTTCGCTCGAGTCATGGCAACGTAGAATAATCGGCGTTCTTCTTCGAGATGTTCGTTTCGATCCGGAGAAGAATCTGTTACTGGAAAGAGACCTTCAGGAATTGGAATCGATTCTCCTCGTGCCTGAGATGGAAAACGACGGTCTACCATGTTTACAATGAAGACGTGTTTGAACTCAAGTCCTTTTGATGCATGAACGGTCATGATGCGAACAAGTTCTGGTCCTGCATCGAAATCGACGGACAAGGATCCTTCTTCTCCCGCATCCCGTTCGTGTGCAAACTCTACCAAAAATGCATGCAAATTTTTCTGTTCATTGCGCGCTTCAAATGATTTAACGCGCTCGTAAAACTGTTGAAGTAATCGAAACGATTCCATCTTTTCTGCTTCTTTTTGATTATTTAAAAACTCAAGATAACCCGTATTTTTAATGATTTTCAGAAAACATTCCGTTGCAGGTTTTGTGGAAAGATCTGTTCGCAACGTTTGGAAATCGAATAATAAATCGCGCAGACTCACTTGTATAGTATCAGGAAGATCGAGTTCACTTCCTGCAATTTCGCACGCTTCAAAAAGAGACTTCCCTTTTCTTGCAGCAAGAAGATTCAGTTCACCAATTGAACGTTCATCAATTTGATATATGGGTAATCGAAGTACGCGATAAAACGTTGGTGATACAAATGGAAAATCAATGACGTGCAAAAGGGCGAGAATATCGAGAATGACGGGTTTTGTATAAAGACCTGACAAAGCAAGAAATTGAAATGGAATGGCATGACGTTCGAAGGCTGTTGCAAAATCTGTCCCTGCACTGTTAGAACGGACAAGAATTGCAAAATCATTCCAGGATAGTTCATTGTCCTGATTCTTAATGTCGATAATCCTTTTTACAACACCAAGTACTTCATCTTCCAGTGTTGACGCATGGATGTGTTCAATGGTTCCGACAGCCTCTGTCGAAGCAATGAGTCGTTTTGTCAGTCCGTTTGCTTTCGCCTCAAGACGATATGGGTTGTTCATTTGGATGAACGTATGCGCGTGATCAAGAATGTTCTGAGCGGAACGATAATTGTGCGTCAGAACAACACGAGCTGTCTCAGGGTAATCCGTTTCGAATCGCAAGATATTTTCGAGTGAAGCTCCACGAAACGCGTAAATTGACTGATCATCGTCACCAACGATGGTTAGGTTGTTGGCCGGCGCTGCCAGGAGCTTAACAAGTTCATATTGAGCAAGGTTCGTATCTTGGAACTCATCGACAAGAACGAATCGGTATTTGTTTCGAACAATTGCGAGAATACGAGGTCGAGTTTGTAATAATTTTAATGCGTATAAAATCAAATCACCAAAATCAAGCGAATCGTGCTCGCGTAAAATAGTCTGATACGTGTGATAAGCCTTTGCAAGTTCCGTTTGTCGCTTCTGTTCCGCTTCTGTTTCTTCGGCTGACGTTTCTGCATCCGGTTTAAATAATTGTTCCTCTGTAAATTTCAAATACGTTTCTGAGTCGATCGCTTGATCTTTCAGACGAGAAAAATGCGACATGAAACCGCGCAGATATTTTGTCGGATTCCCGAGCGGACGATAATAATCCAGTTCGAATCGATCGAACTGCTGACGAATAAGTAACCACGTATCGAGTTCTGTCAGGAGTTTAAAGTCACGAGATAATCCCATCTCTGTCCCGTGATCACGCAAAAGACGTTCGCAAAATGCGTGAAACGTGGAAATTTGCATGTCGACATAACCGTACGGCAATAAGACGTCGACTCGTTCTTCCATTTCTCCTGCGGCCTTATCCGTAAATGTTAATGCCAAAATCTCTTCGGGCTTTGCAAGTCCTTTTTCAATCAACCAAGCAATACGTCGTGTAAGAACGGTTGTCTTCCCTGTTCCCGCTCCAGCTACGATCATGAGCGGTCCCGTTCCATGTTCAACAGCACGTTTTTGCTCGTCATTTAATCCTTCAAGAAGTTGACTCATAGTGACGACATCATAACAAATTGTGTCGAAAGAAAGAACACGGATGAATTGACAGGAGTGCAAAAAGATGATAATAAAATTGAGCCAACCATGGAGGAAACGGCAATGCCAGAAAGTACAAGATTTGTTCTCTTGAAACCTGAATTGCAGGTCACTCTGTCTCTGAGTCACAATCCGATTCCGGTCATCGACGGAATGGTCAAGGTGGATGCTCTTCTCGAAATCAATCCGATGATCCCGCAGGGAAATTCGGCGCCGATCGATTTCTGTTTCGTTGCGGATTGCTCTGGCTCGATGAATCAGCGTGCAAGTCGGACTACGAACATGAGGAAGATGGACGCTGTCCGTATTGCTCTTGTGAACATGGTCGCAAAGATGTCTCCGAGTGATCGCATTCGCGTCATTGGTTTCAGTGATACGGCTTTCGAAATTCTCCCGTGGACTCTCATCGGAACAGCAGACCTGGAGTCAGTCTCACAGATTCTGTACGCTGGACTGCAGTCTCGTTCGAACACCTACTTTTCTGATGCACTGAAAATGTCATTGGAGGATGGGCTTGGAACGCACGGATCACCAACGGTGGTTCTGCTCACAGACGGCCAAAGCTCAGATCGTATTACAGATCATTCGTTCATGGTCTCTTTCGCGGACAACCTTCGCGAGAAGAAAATTCCGCTCATCATCTATGGAACGGGTGATGACTACAACTTGAATCTGTTGTCTCAGCTCGCTGTGCGCGCTGGCAACGGCTCCTTGATGTACCACGTCATGAGCGTCGAGGACCTCGAGGCGCATCTGACCGGAGAAATGGCTTTTCGTCATGGGTACTGCTTGGAGAGCGTGTATATTTCGGTGTTTTCTCGACGAGCGAAATTCAGCGACGTCTACCGGTTCGTTCCGCAAGAACATCAACTCGTGGCACGTACTGCAGAACAAACCGAACACAACGACGGAGGATCCTATCTCCTGATACGCGGAAATGGATTTCAGAACGCATGCGGTGCGATCGATCACATTCGCGGTCAGAAGTTTCTGTTCCACCTCGAAATTCCGCTCGTCTCATTTCGAGAAGATCGTCTGCTCAATCTCGTCGTGTCCGGCAACAAGCCGAACGGACCGCGATTCTCTTATGGAATGAACTTCCCCGCCACTTGCACGGAAGTTGCGTCTACTCAGACAATCAATCCGGAAGTGAACAAGTACAAGAAGATGCTGGAAGCAACGAAGGCTGTCAAAGCTGGTGATATCGCACGCGGCGCGGAAATCTACGAGAGTCTCGGTCATCATGATCTCGCAAGAACACTCGTTCAGATGTCTCAGGTCAATGACAGCTTCGAAGCAACCACTCGTGGTACTGTGTCGCTCGCTGGGTCGGCCCTTTCGACCATCTTGCAAGCGTGTCAGGTTCGAGAGCAAGGAAGCGAGTCATGAACGAACTCGTCCTCATCGATCATCCTGGCATCGCCACGTTCAGCAGCGGACTCGTCATTCTCGTTCTCGGCAATGAACGGACTCGGGTCACCGAAGCGCTGGCAGAAGGGTTTCACATTCCGTGGGATCGACTGCGTACCGGACCACCGATTCGTATCGGTCGTCACGACGCTCCGGCCAATAAGTTGCCGATCATGCCCGAAATTGATCTCTTCCCGGTTATGCCGACACATGAGCAAGGATGCGTCTCACGACTGCACGCTGCGCTCGAATGGCTGGATGGAAAACCAATGCTCCGAACGATCTCAACCGTTTCCGGGACGTGGATTCGTCGCAGCGGCGAAACCACCAAGCGACTTCTTCTCCTGCACGAATACCATGAGCTCAAGCACGGAGACGTGATTCAACTCGGTCATCCGAGCAGAGTGTTCGTCCGTCTGCGCTTTCAGTTTCGCGGAGATCTGCCACTCGACTCCTAATCACCTCGACTCGTTCCGGGTGATTTTTTATTTTTGAATAAAAAAAGACACTCGAGTGAGAGTGTCAGGGATGATGCGTAGCTGATGACGGAATTCTTGCCTTCGAAAAAGGCTGAGAGCGCAGAAAGCGTACGTCTTCTTGCAAGACAAGCAAGAACTGTGCACGAGCTAACTTATTCTTCTTGTGCAGTTTTGCTGCCGCACGAAGAGAAATCGTCGAGATTGTCAGAATGACGAGTGCGATGACGATCTGCATCATCACTAGCCCGCAGGAACGTCGAGCGTATGGACGAGGCGAAGCGTCGGCTCCACATCTTCTTCATCATCGTCCTGGCGACCGATGACCGTCTGTTCGTACTCGCGGTACCAGCTGTTGAACTTGGCGACGTCGATCTCGTACGGATGCTCGCCGCCGTTCTTGAACTTCACGCACAGAAACGAGTAGTACTTGAGATGCCGAAGCTTGGACATGGCGCCAAAGGTCTCTTTGAGATTGCGCTCGACCTGAAGCAACGTC
>CALQZE010000025.1 GCA_943348955.1 Candidatus Uhrbacteria bacterium RIFOXYB12_FULL_58_10
TGTGGCATGAACTTGAACTTTTTTTCCGTAAATATTTACAGACTTTGCTCCTTCGTAAATTTGTCGTCCGATCGTTCCAGAAGCTTGGTACCCAATAACCAGAATCATGGTCGTCGGATCCGGAAGATATTGTTGTAAATGATGCATGATACGACCACCAGACATCATCCCAGAACCTGCGATAATAATTTTTGGTTTCGGTGCAACGTTAATCTTTTTTGATTCTTCAACAGATAACGTCTCATGCAAATTTGGAAAAGAAAAGAAATCACGATCTGATTCGCTCAAGATAGGTGCGTCGAATCTCAAATATCCTTTGAAATCCCGATACACCTGCGTCGCTTTAATAGCCATTGGACTATCAAGGTAAATAGGCTCCGTAGTTTTTAAATCTCGTAAAATCAAATCCATTTCGTACAGCAACTCTTGTGTTCGTTCAATTGAGAAAGCTGGAATCAATAAAACTCCATTATTTTTCAATGCTTCTTCCATGGCTGCACGCAACAAAGTTGATCGCGTTGCTGCGTCTTCATGAACTCTGTGTCCGTATGTAGACTCACACACGACAACGTCTGCATGCGAAATTGGATCTGTATCTGGCAAAATTGGAACATCGTCATTTCCGATATCACCTGAAAAAATAATCCGTTTTCCTTCCGCTTCAACTGAAATATAAGCAGAACCAAGAACATGACCAGCATCATGAAAGACAACACGGACGCCTGGCGCAACCATGACTTCCTCGTGATAGCTTAATCCTTGTGCTTGCTCAAATACTCCAATCAAATCTTCCAACTCATAAAGTGTTGCGCTTCCACATTTTTCCGCATCTTCAACCATGATGTGATGTGCGTCCTCAAGAACAATTTTTGTAAGAGAGATACACGGATCTGTCATGTAAATTGTGCCTTTATATCCGTCTTTCACCAAAACCGGCAACCGACCCGTATGATCCGCGTGCGGATGTGTCACGAGAACAGCATCCAATGTTGAAGAGTTGAATCCGAATGGTTGTAAATTTTTCGTGGCACACAATTGCTCGCCCTGAAACATTCCGCAATCGATCAACAATCGACGTTCTACTTGATTTGAATCAAGACACGTTAATAAATGACAAGAACCCGTAACTTCATTATTTGCCCCGTGAAAAGAAATATTCATATCTAGAGTTGAGGTTGGTCACTTCCAAGATCAAGCATTTCGGAATAACGCGACCACATACCGCGCAACTGTTCTTCCATATCTTCTGTAGGTTCATCATCGTGTATTTCACCGATAGAGCGATGTTCCTCGATCACTTCTTCCACCAAATCGTCGTAGGCAACTTGCGTTGTGACTCCTTGTTCACGTCCGCGAGAAACAACTTCTTCAAAAAGAGTCTCGATGTTGTAGGAAAGCATTTCGGTCATATGGTTTTTTGTAAATGAAGATTTTTTTTAATCCACGAAATGAAAGGATAAAAATGATTTTCCGAATGTGCAAGGATAACGACAGCAACGATAAAGCCCAACATCATCAGTTGCGATGTGACACAAATAAGACACCATGCATGTAAAATCGTTGCTTCAATCGATGTGAGATACAGACTAAATCCAAAACCGAATGCGGCAATCGCAAGTACAAACAAGGTAAGTAAATGATCATCCGGTGTTTTCCGCTTCAAAACAGATCCGATCAACAGAAAGAGATATCCGATCAATCCGATCAACGCAACAGGCACTCCAAAAAAATCTGAGAACGGACCCTTATTTACAATGTCACAATTGATCGTGGCATTGATGGTACAAATGGATCCGGAAACAAATCCTCGATTATGCAAAAACGCATACATCGATAAAAGAAGACCGATGGTGGAAAAAATGATCATCCACGTGGAAGGTTTTTTCATAGACTATTTCAAATTAACGGAACACTCCGCTTTCTTTCCGACTTCTTCAAGTGTCTGAACACCGGACAGACGCGATCCGTCTTTAAACTCCCATGTTGGATAACCTTCAATCTTTGCATCCTTACATGTTTGATTCATTTCTTGAGAACCTGGACTGGAACATTCTGTATAGTTGATATTTTTGAATGATTTTCCAAACAATGCTTTTTGTTGCTGACAGTGCGGACACCACCATGCCCCAAACATTTTAACTCCGTTATCTGTTAAACATTGTGCGTAAACATCATGCTCACCGGGAGCTGATTGTTGTTTGACAGCAAAAAAAACGAGACCGACAACAACGAGAATGGCTGCTACATAAAGTATCCAGGAGGAGGAGGGAGCATGTTTCATACGTAGGAAAGTATATCGAATTATCACCAAACAGGCCATTCTCCCTTAGTGGATAAAAATTAACTTTGATGTATTTGATCCTTCTTCTTTGTTTGAATAAAAGAGCGAATGGGTAAAAGAAAACATGTACCCAAAACACCGACAGCTGTTACAATCACAATTAACGGTCGGTACCCGAGATGAACCGCGGTGATTCCTCCGACAGTTGCGGCAATCGCTGCACTAAAATCTGTCAGGGTAAAATAAATTCCCCAATCGCTTCCCTCTTTATTTTTATCGATATGCCTTGTGAACAAAGCCATAAATGACGGAAAAGAAGCTGCCGCTGCAATACCGTACACAAATTGCGTTATATATAGTTCCATCGGAGTCCGAATGAAAAGATAACAAAGTGGAAGCAAGGCTCCAATAAGTGATCCAATGAACATGAACCAGAAATCATCCGCCTCTCCTCGAATTCGATCGATGAGGGTTGCAAATGGAATTTGAAAAATGCTTTTTGTAAAAAGATAAATTGTTATTGAAACACCGACAACTTCCGCATTTCCACCTTCAATAAAATCCGCGATAAACAAAGCAAAAATCGGGGCCAAAAATCCGACGGAAGATCTCCAGATAATATCTGACAAGACAAGCGATCGAACGATCGGATTCATGTTCAGGAGAAAATATTCACGAATGAATGTCGTTTGTTTCATCATAGAAAATAACTAGCGAGCAGGTCGCATATATGGCCGAATAGGATAAGTGAGAAGGGCTCCCATTAAACTAACAACAACAACAATGATGATTAACGAATGAAAACCAGACTGCGCCGCAACGACTCCTCCGATGGAAGCAGCGATTGCGGAACTGAAATCCGTCAATGTGAAATAAATTCCCCATTCGCTCCCCTCTTTTTGTTTATCCATGTGACGACTAATGATCGCCATATACGAAGGAAATGTCGCGGCAACCAATAAACCATAGATAAATTGAACCGCGTAGAGTTGCATCGGAGTATGAATAATCAGATACAACAAAGGAACCAAAGCAGAAGCAATGGAACCGATAAACATCAACCAAAAATCATCCACTTCGCCTGCAATATGATCAATGATCGCCGCAATCGGAATTTGAAAAATACTTTTCGTAATAAGATAAATGGAAGCGGCCACACCTGCAACCTCCGCAGACCCTCCCTCAATATAGCCAACGATGAACAGAGCAAAAATCGGACCCAGAAATCCAAGAGCTCCCATCCAGACCGTGTCTGAGATAATCATCATCCTCACGACTGTATTGATATTCAATAAAAAATATTCCCGAAGATCTCGACGTCTTTTCATAATAAATACATGATGAACAAGAGAATCATACCAAACTTCCCGCATACCCGTAAGAGTTGATAACGATTGACATAAACGAAAATTTTCATTATCCTTCCACAGTTATGAACCTGGATTGGAAACAACTTAAACGCCCAATCATTGCACTCTCCCCGATGGCCGACATGACCGACTCGGCATTTTGTCGTGTCGTAAAAAAAGTGAGTCCGGATTGTACTCCCGTTGTCTTTCGTGAAATGGTCTCCGCAGAAGCTGTTACGCGAGGAAATGAGAAAACGCTTGGAATGACGGATATCCATCCGGATGAACGTCCGCTCGTTCAACAGTTGTTTGGAAGCGATCCAGACATGATGGCGGAAGCGACACGTATTATTGATGCAGAACACAACCCGGACGGTTTTGATGTGAACATGGGCTGTCCTGTTTATAAAATCGTTCACAATTTCAATGGATGTGCGTTGATGCAGGATCCGGAGCGTGCAGCGGAGATTGTAAGAAAAATGAAAGCCGTAACAAGCAAACCCGTTTCCGTAAAAATTCGACTTGGATGGATTGATCCAACCGATTGTTTTGCATTTGCAAAGACTCTGGAAGAAGCCGGCGCAGATATGATTACTATTCACGGTCGAACCAAGGCACAAGGTTACAGTGGAGAATCGGATTGGAACATGATCCGACAGCTTAAAGAAAAACTTTCCATTCCTGTTCTTGCAAACGGAGATATCTTTACAGCTCCTTTGATTATCAAAGCGCTCGAGGAAACAAAATGTGATGGTGTCTTAATCGCACGCGGTGCGCTTGGGAATCCTTGGATCTTCTCGCAAGCACATGAACTGATCGCAGGAAAACCAGCAACTCCCATTACCTTAGATGAACGCATCAACACGATTTCCAACCATCTACGTCTTCATATCGAACAATATGGAGATCGATCTGTTCCAACATTTCGTAAACATCTTACGTGGTATTTGAAAGGACTGGACGGAGCAAAACGATTTAAAGCGGAATTGCACACAGCTATAACACAAGAACAGGTCGAACAGATTCTTGAAACGATGCGAACAGACGGTCTCGGCGATGGAGATGTGATTGCACACAGAGATGCAACGCATCCGGAAGCCGGAAATCGCATGAAACTGACAAAGTAAATTTACACCCCTATGCGCATCGGTATTCTCATTTTCTCGGAACCAGATCAGGAAAAATCCACATGTGTCGGCCGTTTGGAAGAATCTGCTCTTGCCCGTGATCACGAAGTTGTTCGATTATACGAACCATTTCTTTGTTTCCTTCAAACAGAAAATGGAATTGAGATTACACATCGCGGAACAATTCTTCCGCCGCTCGATATTATTTTGTGTCGTCCGAATTTTATTGAAGAACCTTCTCTGCATATTCATACAACAGCACTATTACGCATGGCGGGTTACAAGCTCGTAAATGGAAACGCCTCAATTGCGATTGCGAAAAACAAACTCGCGCAATTTACCGCGATCAATAACGCCGGCATTGCCATGCCTCGTACAGCCATCATCAAATCAAAACAACAAGCACGTCGCACGGCAGAACAGATCGGTTATCCCGTGATTGTAAAAGTTGCATTCGGTACACACGGAAAAGGAGTGTTTTACGCAACAGACCCAAAAACACTTGCGCCCATCGTAGACTATTTAACTATCCGCGATCAAAACCCCGTATTGCTTCAACGATTTATCGAGGAAGCGGGTGGTAAGGATTTACGTGTATTCGTCGTCAATCAAAAAATTATCGCTAGCATGGAACTTGTTGCGGGAAAAGATGATGTTCGTGCGAACGCGATCGGAGGAACCTGTCAGACAGTCGCTCTCACACAAGAAGAAATCGACTTGTCCTTAAAAATTGCAAATCTTTTTCATCTTGAAATCTGCGGCATTGATTTGATTCGATCAAACAACGGACCGCTCTTTCTTGAAATCAATGCAAATCCAGGTTTTGAAACACTGGAGAAAACAACAGGTGTAGATGTTGCAAATTCCATCATCGAATATCTTGAGCACATAAAAAAATAAACGGGAACATTCCCGTTTATTTTTTTAACCATTTCCTTTTTTAAAAGACACTTTAAATGTCGGAAACCAGGTTTGATCATATTCATCGACGATTTCAACCGTCTGATCTTTCATGTACATGTTCAATGCGATATCTGACAAAACTTCCGAATCGGTTTGAATTTCAGATTTCAATTCTTCCATTTCTTTAAAATCTGGATTCCCCGCCTGTACTGTCATCTCAATTGCTTTCTTTTCTTCACGCAACGTTGCCATCTCTTCTTTTATTTCTTTATGTCGAGTTGAATGTGACAATTCATCTGTCAGCATTTTTCCGATCTCACGTTTTCGTTTTTTATTCTTTTCGAGACGTTGATAAACTTCTTCCAAGTTAGGCATAGGAAATAAGGATTAGGGTAAAAGCTCGATGCAAAGTTTAACACATTTATGAAGAACAGAAAAAAGAATCTATTCTATCATTCCCAATCCTTGTGTAAACGCATCCGGATTAAAATACCAAAGTAACATAACGACTTGAAGCAAAACAAGAATACCGACAATAAACTGAAACGACACTTTGCGCGACTTATGGCGGATCGTAAATATTCCAACCAACATTCCGATTGATCCTCCAAAAAACGTCGCTACGAACAATGCCTTTTCCGGTATGCGTCGCAATTGCATGGATGCAGCAATTTTATCAAACAACA
>CALQZE010000026.1 GCA_943348955.1 Candidatus Uhrbacteria bacterium RIFOXYB12_FULL_58_10
AGATGGAATGGCTTTTGGTGGACGATCGGAGGAGATAACAAGTTGCTTGTTGTTTTGGAAAAGTTGATTGAATGTGTGGAAAAATTCTTCCTGCGTACTTTCTTTTCCACCAAGGAACTGAATGTCATCTACAAGAAGAACGTCGACGGTGCGATATCGTCCTTTGAAGTCATTAATCTTTCCTGTTTTTAACGCGTGTATATAATCATTCGTGAAACGTTCACAAGTGATATATAAGATGCGTAAGTTTGGATCCTTTCTTAACAACTCATTTCCAATTGCTTGAAGAAGGTGTGTTTTTCCAAGTCCAACACCACCATAGATATAAAGAGGATTGTAAATTCCGCCAGGTTGATTTGAAACAGCTTGTGCTGCAGCGTGCGCGAGCTCGTTTTGCTTTCCAACAATGAATGTTTCAAAACAATACTTTCCATTTAAAGAAAATTCTCCCGTTTGCACTTGTGTTTGTTGTGGTTGTTCTGAAAAGAAGTCTTTCGGACTTGCGGATGGTTGTTCTTGCGTCATTGGAGCGACATAAGAAGGAGTAATTTCTTGTTTTCCTCCGACAGGAATCATTTGAACAGGAGCTTGGCGTGTTTCGACGCGAAAGCAAACCGTTTTTACGTTTCCGTTTGTGTGCTCTTGAATGGACTTAACGATATCTTTTGCGTGTTTCTTTTCAAGCCAAGTGAGTGTAAATAAGTTTGGAACACCAATGGTCACGGAGTGATCGTTCACTTCCGAAATAAACGTGTTTTTAAACCACGTTGTAAAGTTTGCTTTGCTCAGCGACAATTCAAGTTCGCCAAGAACAGCTTGCCAAAGTTCACTCGTGTTCATAGTTTTAATTTATCCCGGCGAGGGGATACCAACCCAACAAAATAGCGTTAGGAAGTGAATTGCGAATTACGATGTTGGTTAGTGTAATTCATTTGTCCACAGGTGGGCAAGTGTGTGGATAGGGGGTAGGGTTATTGATAGACTGGGGATAGTGTGTTAGTATCTGGGGTGGATAATATAAATGAACTAAGGTAGAGTTTCGACCAGAAAGCGTCGGGCTTTACTCAAGTACTTCTTACACTCCTATGCCAAAACGCACCCACCAACCAAAAAAGGCAATTCGCTTGAAAACACATGGTTTTCTCAAGCGTATGAGCACAAAGAATGGTCAAAACGTGATCGCTCGTCGCCGTGCTAAGGGCCGAAAAAGCCTTTCTGTTAAAGGAACAAGCAAAAAGTAAGATATAAACAACATGTTTCTTTCCGTAAATCGATTACGAAACGATACAGACATCAAAACACTCTTCTCACGTGGTAAGAGTGTTTTTGATATTTGCCTCGGAATCAAATTTCGTAAGAACAACCTTGCATTTTCCCGCTTCGCAGTCGTTGTTGGAACAAAGGTTTCAAAAAAGGCCGTTATTCGTAATCGGATTAAGCGCCGAATCCGTGCAATTGTTGAGAAACAGATCCCAAATCTGCAGAAAGGCTTTGATGTTATGTTTCTCGTGAAGAAAGAAGCGATCGTTCTCACACCAACGGAACTCGAGGATCAGCTGATACGGATATTCAAACGCGCAAAATTGTTATGAAACTTCATCAATTTACGCAGCTTCCGCGCTACACGATTCTTAAAATGATTCGGATTTATCAAAAAACTCTCTCTTTTGATCATGGAGTATTCAAACTTTTCTATCCAGACGGATTTTGCCGGTTTTATCCAACGTGTTCAGAATACGGTTACCAAGCCTTTGAGAGATATGGACTCATAAAGGGCGGATGGTTCACCGTAAAACGCATTATTCGCTGTAATCCGTTCAATAAAGGCGGAATCGATGAGATTCCAAAATAAATCACGTCGCTCGCGAGTGACGTGATAAAACACCGACAAATGTCGGTGTTTTTGTTATCCCCACAAAAGAGTCATGTGGGGATAACCTGTTGGTAATTGTGCAAAACATTCTACACATTGTTTTCCCAAAGCATTTCAAACATCTCTTTGAAAATATCCACCATACTTGGAACTTCGATCACTACAGCAAGGGTAGATTGATCTGGGTTTACGATGAGGATTTTATCGGCGAAAATATCCATCGTGCTCTTGAATGTGTGGTTTTTAGGAAGAACGCGAACATCTCGAAGTAATTTTACATCCGCAGGACTTGCGGCAGCAGAATCAGCAGACAGAAGAATACGTGTTTTTATCTTTGCATCCGCACGATCAAATCGATATTTTTGAAAAAACTCGGGATCAATTCCCTCCCATGCTGTTGCACTACCAACAGCATCGTAGTTTTTTCCTTTGTATTCGACGAGGATCCCCGTGTAAAAGCGCTCGAGCTCCTGCTTTGTTTCAATGAATCGCAATCCAACATGAGAGATCACTTGTTTCTCGATTGTTTTTAATTCAGGAATGATCAAACTAAACGATTCGAGTCGCTTCTCGAATTGCCCCGCGACCTTATCTGGCTTTTCTGCGCGATAAAGTTTTTTTGTTTTACTGAAATAGGTAGAAGCGAAGCCTTTTTCGTGCAAAGACTTAAGGATTGGATAGATTGTAGTCCGTTTTACTCCGACTTCTTTGGCGAGAGCAATGGCATTTCCGCCGCCAAATTTAAGCAAAGCGAGGTATGTTTTCGCTTCATCTTCGGATAATCCAAGGGTTTGAAGAGTGGAAATATGAGACATATTTGTATGTCAAAATTTTACAACGTTTTTTAAATCCTGTCAAGTTTATAATAAAATTAGCTTAAATTTTGAATCAATATGTTAAGAATCATTGACAAAAAGGCTAAAATCGAGTAAACTGATGTTATCGAGATCAAGAAGTCGCAAGGTCGCGAAGTCTGAGTCTTGATGAGAATCGAAACAACAGCGATCAAGCATCGCCGCCTGGAGTTTAAAATGAATTTTAAGAAATGGTTTACTGAGAACAAGTCCACGACCATTCCGAATCAGATCATGTTCGGAGAAAAGTGGGAATTGGTGCAGTTTGCACACAGGATGTCGATTGGCTTTGTATATTTCGACAATGAACCGAGCAAAGCCGTGCAGGTTTTGCAGAACGCTTTCACAGCGTTCGACGAACGTCATTACAATGAAAAGGTCTGGTGCAACCAAGGATGTACCTGTCCCTGTGCAGAATACCTCGTTGATTACGCAGCAATGCTTGGTTTCACCAAGGAAGCGGCTGGGATGAAAACGTGTGGTGTCTTCTGTCGCGAGGGCAGTGGTGGATATTACAACCGCACATGGATTGGAAACGGTGACGCTGTACGCGAACATACACCCGAGGAAATAGCACAACACATCCGCTACTTCCTCGAAGGTGTCGCAAGGCTTGATGCAAAAGAGAATGAGGAATAGTCCTACCCATCGGATAGCTTGAATTGAGCGCTTTTACTCGCGTTCTTCAAGAGATGGGTTCCTTTCCTGGAAGATCAACAACGCGTTGGTCAGTCGAGATTGGAAGTCAGTTCATTCAATACAAGTCCTGAGAAATCGGGCAGGGAGAAAAAATGAAAGTTCTTGTTATCGAAGACAAGTTGATGCACCAGAATTCGGCACGTGAGACGCTTGCGGGACACGACCTCACGGTTGTTGACTCGTTTGCGAAGGCGATCGAAGTGTTGACCAAAGAGAAATTTGAGGCAGTCCTTACGGACATGAATTTGCCCATGAGCAAGATGGCACTTCATGACGAAGCATTTAATCCGAGCGAACAGGTCTCATACGGATTTGTGCTTGCGCTCCTCGCGGCAAAACACGGAGCGAAGTACATCGCCATGCTTACCGACACTAACCACCACAAGGGGGCGATGAGTGCGGCGATCGACTGCATCGCGCCAACTTACTACGAGTGGGGAGAGGGTGGTATGCATGCTGGAAAACCGACCGTTTTCCACATCAACGATGCGACTGCCGTCTTCGTACACACTCCGTTTCTTGAGGATTTTCTCCCGGACTCGGATTGCATTTATTGTCACGGAACGGGCTTGTGCCCGACTTGTGACGGTACGCTCATTTCGAATTGGGATAAGGAAGCATGTTGGTGTACGAGAGAAGATCGGGCGCACCATAAGAGCAAGTGTGGAACCTGCAACGGCACGCTCAAGTATATGAAGAGTGTGTATGAACGGAAGGACTGGGGGCGTGTGCTGAAGGACCTTCTTGAGAATAAAGAAAAATAAATCGCAGTCCTAACCCATCGGACGTAAAACCGAATTGAGCGCACAACACTCGTGCTCTTCGGATGATGGGTTCCCTTCCTGGAAGATCAACATGCGTTGGTCAGTCGAGATTGGAGAAGACATAAAAGAACAGCAATCACAAATCGCCAATAGGAGTTTCCATGAAGTACCACATTCATCCTTTTGCATCTCCGGCAGTTGCGGAAGTCATCACACTTGTGCTCAAAAAGTTTGGGCATGAGGTGGTGACGCTCGAGGAATCGGACGTGGTTGTTGCGATGGAGCTTCGCGATCTGCTGACCTATCTCAAGTCCGGCAAGAAAGTGGTTCAGCTCTACATGAATGCTCATCAGGCGGCAACTGGACTGACGACGGCTCCGGCCTATGTGGGTCGAGCGTGGGTATTCAACTTCCTCGAGCCCGCGGGTTTCCTGGAATTTCTGAAGAAGGAGGTTTAGATGAAGATCCTCGTCATCGACGATTCGCCGAAGCATCTCGCATCGGCGAAGATACTCGAGCAGAACGGTCATGAAGTCACCTGCACAGATTCCTACATGGAAGGAGTTCGTCTGGTTCAACTCGGTGGGTTTGATGCAGTCCTCGCGGATTTGCTCATGCCAGCCGAAGAGTTTCAGCTTGGTGGTGAGGGATTGTCTTTCTTCGGTCACGAAACACCTATCGGATTTGCTTTCGCCCTCATTGCGGCGCAAGCAGGAATCTCGAAAGTGGCTGTCGTGACGGATACAAACCATCACCATCATCCCATGTCGGCCGCAATCGACTGGGTAAAGAAACCCCTTGTTGTGAATGGCTCCACAGTTCAGTTTATGCACGCGGTCCTCAATGAGGACGGAAGCAAGAACTGGGAACATGCCTTGAAGATACTCTTTTCCATCTAATCATCTTGCAGTGCCAACTTCGCACTCGGTGATTAGATGGATCCCCTTTTTAAATGATCAACATGTGTTGGTCGATTGAAAATCGGAAGAGATGAATGTTACAAAAGAAAAGGGTGTTTATGATGAATATCAAAAACAAAATACAAACCAAGAATGGCGTAATTGTAATTACGCCCGCTGTTCGTAAGCACCTTGAAGCTCATCCGGAAGTAAATGAATTGATTGAAGAGGCTGCTGCAAAACTGACTCTAACGAATGATAAATATCTCGCTCAATCGGTCGACCTAGATAAAATTATTGGTGAAAGTTCGTGTGTGTCCCAAACACAAATCGATCTAGATACACCTTGTACATTTGCATTACGTATTGGTCGGTCATATCCGAGTCGTGTTGTCATTGGTGAAAATAAAATTCCTTGCACGGAGTTTACTTTCATTGCCAAGCAACTTTCTGTTGGTTGTTTTGAACTTATTTCTGCATGGTGCGGACCACTCGCTCCGAGCGAACCAGGTGATTGTAAGGTAGACACGGAAGAGTGGAAAAACAGTTTTGAATATTGGTCGACCCACGCACTTGTTTACGATCCTTCCATTATGAACAAAGCATGGATCGCTACGTGGCGTACTGTATTGTGTCTATACCGATATATAAAATATTTATTTCAAACACTATGTCGAATACGGAGTTACTCATCTATGCGGATAGTGCACTTCAACGAGCGCTTGGAACCGTGCGCCACATCGACACAAAGGCAAATTTTTTGCTCGGTATATCGTCGATCTTATTTGCTTACACATATTCAAATTTATCAGGAGGTAAAGTATTTTTACCACTTATTATTTTGAATGTCTCAAGCGGCTTGTCTATATTATTTTCACTGCTTGCCGTTCAACCACCACACTTCATGAGCGATAAAGGACAAGAACACGGCATCACGTTTCCTGGACGTATTTCAGGCTTTGCTTCATCTGGGGAATATGCGAAAATATTTATAAAATCTGCAACAAATGAAAAAAATATGATTGAAGAATATTCAAAAGATATTTTTAATCTATCTCGATTTCACTTTGTTTTAAAATATAAATTCTTTTCGATCTCACGAAGTATCCTCTTCACGGGGGTTATTGCGAGTATGATTCTGTATTGTGTCATCTAAAATTACAAGCACTAGGTGGAAATAAAAAATCGCCGACTTTCACGTCAGTGATTTTTTATTTCCACCTGTTTTATCCGCGTC
>CALQZE010000027.1 GCA_943348955.1 Candidatus Uhrbacteria bacterium RIFOXYB12_FULL_58_10
ACAGTTGCAATTGATCAACGGAAAGACGGGAGAAAAGTTCGATAACAAGATCACGGTTGGGTACATGTACATGTTGAAGTTGTCACACATGGTCGAAGATAAAATGCACCAACGTTCGATCGGTCCATACTCTCTCATCACACAACAACCTCTTGGAGGAAAAGCGCAATTTGGTGGACAGCGTTTCGGAGAAATGGAAGTTTGGGCGCTCGAAGCTTACGGAGCCGCTCATACCTTGCAAGAAATTCTCACCATCAAATCCGATGACGTTCCAGGACGTTCAAAAGCATACGAGTCCATCATCAAAGGTGAACCAATTCGCAAAGTGAACATTCCAGAATCATTCAACGTGCTCATTCGTGAGTTGAAAGGATTGTGTCTCGATGTGGAACTTTTGAAAGATGATAAAATCGTCGCATTAAGCGAAGAGAAAGGAGCCTTGAAAAAATAATATGTTCAAAAAACAAGATGCTCTGAAGTCCACGGACTTCGACTCCATTCGTTTGCGCCTCGCGTCCCCAGAAGCAATCCGCTCTTGGTCTTACGGAGAGGTTTCAAAACCAGAAACCATCAACTACCGAACACAAAAACCGGAAAAGAGTGGTCTCTTTGCCGAAGAAATTTTTGGACCTTCAAAGGACTGGGAATGTTATTGTGGAAAGTACAAAAAAATTCGTTATAAAGGAATCGTCTGTGACAAATGTGGCGTTGAAGTAACCCACTCCATCGTTCGTCGTGAGCGCATGGGTCACATTGAACTTGCGGCTCCAATCACACACATTTGGTTTTTGCGCGGTGTCCCTTCAAAGATCGGAACCGTTCTCGATCTTTCCATCCAAAACTTGGAGAAGGTTATTTACTTCGCAAGCTTCTTGATCACAGATATTAACCAAGATGCAAAAGACCAAACATTGGAACAAGTGAAACAGGAATTGAAGAGCAAACAAAAAATGATCGAGGGTGAATTCACTCGCGACATTGGACGCCTCGCAGAAAAATTTGGAACCGATGAAAAGAAAATCAAGGCAGAAACAAAACGTCTTGAAGAAATTCGCGATCAAAAAACAGAGGAGCTCACAGAAGATTACGATCAAGTCATTGCTGATTTGAAAGAAATGGAAGTGCTCCGCATTATTTCTGAACAAACCTACCACGAGTGGTCTCTTAAGTACGGACATATCTTTGAAGCCGGCATTGGTGCAGGAGCCGTCAAAGAAATGTTGCGCCGCATCAACGTAGAAGACACGATGCATCAATTGGAAGAGGAATTGAAAAATGCGACTCGCACAAAACGTGACCGTGTTCTTCGTCGCTTGAAATTGTTGAAGTCCCTTCACGTAAACGGCATCAAGCCAGAATGGATGGTGCTCGCAGCCGTACCAATTATTCCACCAGATTTGCGTCCGATGGTTCCACTTGATGGAGGTCGTTTCGCCACATCTGATTTGAACGATTTGTACCGTCGTGTGATCAACCGTAACAACCGTTTGCGCCGCCTCTTTGAGTTGAACGCACCGGAAGTTATTTCTCGTAACGAGAAACGCATGTTGCAAGAGGCTGTTGATTCATTGATCGACAACTCTGCACGTCATTCAAAAACGGTTATCGCGGCAACCGGAAAGAAGCGTCAATTGAAATCTCTTGCTGACCAGTTGAAAGGAAAGCAAGGTCGTTTCCGTCAGAACTTGCTCGGAAAGCGTATCGATTATTCCGGACGTTCCGTAATCGTTGTCGGACCTCACTTGAAATTGGACCAATGTGGTATTCCAAAAAAGATGGCGCTCGAACTTTTCAAACCATTCATCATCGCAAAATTGATTGAACGTGAATACGTTCACAACATCCGTAGTGCAAACCGATTTATTGAATCTGATCGTCCGGAGACTTGGGATATTTTGGAAGAGGTTACAAAAGATGCATTTGTGCTTTTGAACCGTGCTCCGACCCTTCACCGTCTCGGTATTCAAGCGTTCCGTCCAACATTGATTGAAGGAAAAGCACTTCAGATTCACCCACTCGTTTGTGATGCGTATAACGCCGACTTCGATGGAGACCAAATGGCTGTTCACGTGCCTCTCACAGAAGAGGCTCGTGCGGAAGCTCGTGAACTCATGCTTGCAACAAAGAACTTGCTCAAGCCTGCGCACGGAGGACCGGTTGCAACACCTGGAAAAGATATCGCATGGGGAATTTTTTACCTCACGATGGTTCTCGAAGATGTTCCAACAGATCGCACGGGTCTTCCTGTCTTTGCAAACGAAAATGATGCTCTCTACGCCGTCACCACAGAAAAATTGGGATTGCGCAGTTGGATTGTTGCCCGTTTGAAGAGCGGAGAAATCCTCACAACAACTCCAGGTCGTATTCTCGTGAACATGCAATTTCCAAAAGAAGTTCCGTTCATGAACGAGACGATGGGAAAGAAAGAATTGGCCGCCGTTGTAAAATATTATCTCGAGCTTCATGGTTCAGAAAAAACGGCAGAGTTCTTGGATCGTTTGAAAGAAATCGGATTCAAATATTCTACAAAGGCTGGTTACTCTTACGGAATGGCAAACCTTCCAATCATTGAAAACAAAAAAGAATTGATTGCCGAAGGTGAACGCCGCGTTCGTGAAGTAGAAGAATACTTCTCACAAGGATTGCTCACGCAATCAGAACGTCACTCTTCCATCATCAAAATCTGGAACGAGATCAAAGACAAAATTGCAGATGAGTCTAAAAAGGCTCTTCCAAAAGACAACCCTGCTTACACGATGATCGAGTCTGGTGCCCGTGGAACATGGGGACAGATGACGCAGACCGTCGGTATGAAAGGACTCGTGTCTAACCCATCTGGAGAAATTATCGAACTTCCTGTTACATCTTCTTTCCGTGATGGTTACGATGTGCTCGAATTCTTTATCTCTTCTCACGGTGTGCGAAAAGGTTTGACCGATACGGCTCTTCGTACAGCAAACGCAGGTTACCTCACCCGTCGTCTCGTGGACGTGGCACAAGATGTCAGTGTCAGTGAAATTGATTGTGGAGATGATGCGGGTGTTCACTTGACCAAGAAAGAATCCGATGAAATTGGAGAACCACTCATCATCCGTATTCTCGGTCGTGTCACCTTATCTGATATCGTTAAACCGGGTGGTCGCAAAGTGATTGTTCCTGCAGGGGAGCTCGTCATGGAAGGACATATCCGTGAAATTGAAGAAGCAAAAGATGAATTGCAAGAAGTGCATATTCGTTCCGTCATGACGTGTAAATTACGTCGCGGTGTTTGTCAGAAGTGTTACGGTTACGATTTGGCCTACAACAAGTTGGTTAAACTCGGAACATCCGTTGGAATCATGGCCGCACAATCCATCGGAGAACCTGGAACACAGCTCACCATGCGTACCTTCCATACCGGAGGAGTCGCTGGAAAAGACATCACGCAAGGTTTGCCTCGTGTGGAAGAATTGTTCGAGGCCCGCAATCCAAAACAAAAAGCAATCATGTCTGAGGTCGCTGGAAAAATTTCTGTGGACACAGCATCACGTGAAATCGTTCAAGCCGGAACCGGAAAACAGATTGTGGATATGCGCCCAGGACAAAAAACCGTCGAGGTCGCCTATGAAGGAACAGAAGAAGAAGCGGTTATCTACGGTAAGGCTGGAAAGTTGGTTGTCAAAGACGGTGCAAGCGTGATCGCTGGCCAAGTCATCGCGACAAAGTCCGACGGAACAGAATTGACCGCAATCGCTAAGGGAATCGTGAAGGCAGAAAAAGCGGGAATCGCAACGCTTCTTTACGAAACCAAAAAAGTCCGCGAGTACATCATTCCACCTGGATTCTCTCTTTACGTGAAAGATGGCGATGAAGTGCAAGCTGGTGACGCTCTTACGGATGGAAACTTGGACTTGCAAGTTTTGTTCAAAACAAAAGGACAAGACGCCGTGCAAAAATATCTTTCAAAAGAAATCCAATTTATCTACGCGTCTCAAGGACAGAAGCTCAACAACAAACATATCGAAATCATCATTCGCCAAATGTTCTCACGTGTTCGCGTGATCGACACAGGTGACACTGATTTGTTGCCAGGAGAAATTATCGAAAAGGCAACGTACTTGGATGCAAACGATGCAGTGAAAAAAGGTGGAGAAATCGCAACAGGTGAATTGCTCTTCCTCGGAATCACAAAGATTTCTCTTTCGACAGATTCCTGGTTGTCTTCCGCTTCCTTCCAAGAAACAGCACGTGTTCTTATTAACGCTGCTGTGACCGGAAAGATCGACCGCCTCGAAGGGTTGAAAGAAAACGTGATCATCGGACGTCTCATTCCTGCGGGAACCGGATTTAAGGACATGGGAGAAAAGCTCATCGGCAAAATGCCGGTCTATGTCGATGATGTTCCTGAAGCAAAACCAGATTTGCTCGACGAGGAAATCAAACGAGCGTTTGAAGAAAACAAAGAAATTGATCGAACCGCAACAACAAAGGCAGAAGCAGGAGAAGCTGTTTAGTAGCACAAAAACCACTCTTCCCGAGTGGTTTTTGATTTGATAGACTGCGGGTAGAAATTCAATGTACTTCTATGTCCGGACACTCCAAATTTCACACGATTGCAAAGAAAAAAGGTGCGGCTGATTCACAGCGTGCGGTTGTTTTTGCGAAGTTTGCAAAAACAATTGCTGTTGCCGCAAGATCCGGTGGAAGTGATCCTACTTTTAATTTTCAATTACGGATGGCGATTGATGCGGCGAAGGCTGTGAACATGCCGAAGGATAATATTGAACGCGCCATTAAACATGGAAGCGGGGAAGACGGCACCGGACAAATCGATGAAGTGATTTATGAAGGATTCGGTCCGGGAGGTTCGGCAATTTTGGTGAAGTGTCTCACGGATAATCGTAATCGATCTGTTGCGGAAGTAAAACATATCACAAGTAAAAATGGCGGGGTAATCGGTGCGCAGGGAAGTGTGATGTGGATGTTTGAAAAAAAAGGTGTCGTTACGATTGAAGATGTAAGTGTCATTAAAGATCGAGATGCGTTCGAGCTTGCGATGATTGATGCGGGAGCGGAGGACATTCAAGAAGAAGATGATATCATTGAAGTTGTCAGCGCACCGGAAGGATTGAAGCGCATTTCCGATGCTGTCGAATCGCTTAAAATAAAGCCGACTTCAGTTGAGATCGTCTATTTACCTAAAGAACAATTGATCATCACAGATTCCGTCATTCAAACGGAACTTGAGAAACTTTTGGATGCTCTGAATGATCTTGAAGATGTCGATCAGGTTTACATAAACGTATGAGTAAAAAAGAAGGTTACATCATCATGGGAATTGATCCTGGCTTTGGCCGGATGGGATTTGGCGTTATCTACGTTGAGGGAATGTCTGCCGCGCTTATTGATTACGGTGTGATCACGACAACAAGTGGGGATGCATTCGAAAATCGATTGTTGCATATCGCAAATGATCTCGAAGAACTCTTCGTTCATCACAAACCAAATTACGTCGCGATTGAAAAACTCTTTTTCGGAAAAAGTGCGACAACCGCGATGCAAGTTGCAGAAGCACGCGGTATTGCCTTATTGATGACCGCACGCGCCGGAGTTCCGATCGCAGAATTTACACCAGCACAAATAAAGAAAGCAACGACAGGTGATGGAAAAGCGACAAAGGCTGGTATGCAGAAAATGGTTCAACAGTTACTCGGTCTCGATCGCATCCCAAAGCCAGATGACGCCGCAGATGCGCTCGCGATTGCATTAACAGCAATGGGGAAGAGATGGTAATCACCGATAAACAGAGGGAATGTGACTCTTGTCAAAAATCCCCCATTCCATTATGATATTGCCATATCCGCGGGTATCGTATAGCGGTTATTATCTCAGTTTTCCAAACTGATGATGCGGGTTCGACTCCCGCTACCCGCTCCACAAAAGACTCTGACTCACGTCAGGGTTTTTTGTTTTGATGCTTTTAAAAATTTAACCTATCTAATATACTGTCCGTATTAGTTTGTAATTTGATTATATGGAAAATAGAGAAGCGGCAAGAGCCGCCGCGGTCGTTGAGCAGAATTCAAAAGAATTGCGCAGATTAGTAACAGAACAAGCAGGATATACCCACGTTCAAAGCGTTGCAGAACTTGATCTTACTCCTGAGGAATTGAAGAAGATTGAATATGCGACTCCTGGAAGGGAAGGAGTGGCTTATTTTAAATCTCAGACAGTGGATGGAAAAGAAGTTAAGGCTTTGATTAGAGCACTTGGTGGAAGATATGTTGCTGCGGATATTTTTTCCGAAGCTTTTCCAGGCGGACATGG
>CALQZE010000028.1 GCA_943348955.1 Candidatus Uhrbacteria bacterium RIFOXYB12_FULL_58_10
ATCATATTTTTTGTGTTAAACATTTCTCATTCCTTCTACAGGATAGGATACAAAAAATGTACTTCCATTATTTTCTTCAGATTCAAACCAAATTTTTCCACCGGTACTGTCTACAATGGATTTTGTGAGATATAACCCAAGACCCGTTCCTTCTGAAAATTCATTTCGCACATTTGTTGCACGGAAGAGTTTTGAAAAAATACGATCGTATTCTGAAGATGGAATGCCGCATCCTGTATCTGTGACGGCAATGATAACATGTGTTTTGTCTGCATTCAAATGGATGGAAAGAGTGATTGTTCCTTTATTCGGCGTGTACTTGATGGCATTACTGAGAAGATTTTGAAAAATAATTTCAATGAATTTGGGATCCGCGGAAATATTTGGAACAGATGGATCTATATTTGCATGATAGTTCAATTTTTTCTTCGTAAGGTGAGCTTGAAATTCATTTTTTATTTGTTCAGTGATAGCAGAGAAGTTTATAACTTCATTTTTTGTGGCGAGCGTTCCGAGTTCCATGCGAGAAACGTCTAGAAGAGCATTGACAATATTCACTAGGTGGAGATTTCCATCTGCAATCGTCTTAAGATAATCTTTCTGTGTATCATTGAGGTTCCCCATGTCCCCATGTAAGAGCATTTCTGCATACCAACGAACCGTTGTCATGGGTGTGCGCAATTCATGCGACGCGAGAGAAATGAATTCTGTTTTTGCATGATCGATTTCTTCTTCTAGCGTGATATCCCAATTCACTCCATAAGCTTTAAGAGGTTTTCCGTTTATATCACGTACAACTTCTGCGATGGCACGTAAGATTTTAATTTCACCCGTTGGTGTTATGATTTTATATTTAAGGTCGAATGGTTTTTTTGGATTTTGTAAAATTTCTTGTAAATCGTTTACGGTGCGTTCTCTATTATCCGGATGTAAGAAGGATTTCCATGCTTCATAGGCTCCACGCGGATCAAAATTCAGGTCAGCTCCATAAAGCTTAAAGAAGATAGTATCATTTATGAGCTTATCTGTAGTGATATCCCATTCCCATGTCGCAATGTTCGCAGCGGATGTTGTGCGCATGAAACGATTTGTCAACAGTTCGAGAACTTCTTCTCGGTTTTTGAGTTCGGTAACATCTTCTTCCGTTGCCATGAATCCGATAAGACTCCCATCTATATCTAGAATGGGAGACATATGCAAGATGGCTGTGTAAAGTTCTCACTTTTACGACGATTCGTGATTTCACTCACGAGCGGCAATTTTTGCAGTTTCCTACTCCACAAATGTTTGTAGAAATCCGGATCCATGAGAGCTCCCCAAATTCTTGGTGTTTGTCCAATCATCTCTGAAATTTGATATCCGGTAATATTTGCAGCTGTTTTGTTTGCGTATCGTATGACGCCTGTTATGTCTGTAATCACAATATGGCTTGAGGAAGAATCCAGAGCCATGCGAAATATTTGATTTTGAAAAAAAGAGTTGAGATTTTTTTGTTCTGCATTTTCTGGAATAGATGTTTCAAGCAATGTTTGCAGGGACCGGATATTTTTTGGTGTCGGATAAAATGTTTCGTATGCAAGTTGTGAGTCTTTTATGCCTTCCAAAACCAAGAGATCATGAACATGATCAACAAAGGCTTGTGGACCGGAAATGAAAAAGATCGAGTCTTTTTTATTGGGAATTTCTTGAAGATCCTTTGTCTCAAGAGGTCTCTCAAAATGATTGGTGCGGATCTTGTTTCCATTAAACGATTCAACTTCTTGTCGGAAAGGCATGCGTTCCTTTTTATCTTCGTAATGAAGAAGATTGATTGATCTTGGGATCATTTGTCCAACAACATCGCGGATTAAACAGAGAAATGGAGCAATGCCTGTTCCAGCAGAGAGAAGAATGAGAGGGGTGCTATTATCATCCGGCAATACAAAAGAACTGCCGAATGGAGCGATCACATTGACGGGCGAGCCTGCAGAAAGTTGAAGAAGGGTTTTTTTAAATCCACTTTCACCTTTACGGAAAATGATTTTGAGATGCGTGCCATTTTTTGCTGGGGGGGTGGTTATGGAAAATGCACGTCGGTTGCCTCTCGGATCATCCGAAAGAAGTTTTGCAATTTCGATCCAAAGATATTGACCACTTTTGTAGACAAGAGGGTTTTCAAGTTCAAACGTCATTTCAAACGTATCCTCCGCGATTTCTTTGCAATCCAAAACGACCGCTTTGTGAGATCGATTATCTACAATCTTATTGTTCATATAACAGAAGTATATATTTTATTGCAAAATCACGATACGCCATTTGATTGGCGACAAAGAACTTCATTGTATGATATTCTATCGTGTGTGGAAAAAATCGTAAACAAATAAGTATGTGGATTCTCACGTTGATTTTATTTATTTTTCTTTTGTCTCTCGCGTATGCATCTGCGTCAGGTGCGCCGTGGGTCCCGACATGGAAAAAGGATCTTGAACGAATTTTGAAATTAGTTAATGTAAAAGATGGTGAGACATTCGTCGAGCTTGGATGTGGAAACGGACGTGTGTGTCGTTATGTTGCAGCACATTCGAAAGCACAGGTGAGTGGTGTTGAACTTTCACTTTTGCAATTCTGTATTGCGTGGTTACAAGCCAAAGCTTCCGGGTTGAAAAATATCCAGATTAAATTCGGAAACGCGTTTCATCAAGATCTCAAAAACATCGACACACTTTATATGTTTCTTATGCCTGAGACTTACGAAAAAATTCGCCCCAAATTGGAAAGCGAATTAAAACGTGGTTCTCGTGTTGTTACGTATGTTTGGCCGATTGCCGGATGGGAACCTGTGAAGATTGATGAAGTTGAAGGAAGTCAAAAGATTTATTTGTATCAGAGATAGAAACTACTTTCCCAACTGCTGCTCCTTCGTCCGTTTAAGCGCACCAATGACTCCGTTTGGAATGGTGCGTTTTAAAATTTCTAAGATTTCTTCTCCGGAAAGTTGCGTGGCCGGTGTTGTGCCTGGATTCACACCGCCGTTTTGAATGGTGTTTGCGGCGTCATCGTAAAACCATTCATCGATGCCTTCAACGCGTCCGCTTGATTGCAAAAGGATTCGGGAAGGTTGTAATTCAATTCCGCGACGTTTTGCTTCTTCTTTTCGCAATGCTTCCACCGTTGGGCGCAAATCGATGCTTCGAAGTTGTCGTGTGATGATATTGGTGTGTCCGCTTGTTCGACGCGCGACCATCAGATCCATACGCTTTGCTGCACGCAAGAAACCTGGCAACGCAATGTTGTCCGTTTCCATATACGCGCATTTCAAATCTGCAGATCCTTGTTTCAAAACGAACTCGATTCCGTGTCCGTTTGCTTTTAACGCTTCCCATTCTTTCGGAAGTTCTTCTGAACGTTTTTGTTCTTCAAGAACGTGGAAGTGAATGAGTGGCAAAACATAATCAAGTGTACGTTTTGGATCATCCGGAAACGCGCGGTTCAAATTCATGATCAATCCGGAAAGTCCGAATGCACGATCAAGCGGATCGTCGCTAATGGTTCCTTTTCCTTCCAAGTCATCGCGCTTTGCCCACGCAAGAACTTTCTTGAATGGGGGATTGTCTGCAATGCCAAGATACTTTGCGATTAATGTGGATGCACATTCTTCACGCTTTCCCGATTGTTGATTTGCAATGTGGTGATCAAACAATCCTCCGCCGAGATCAATCGCGAGTGTTCCTTGTGCAAGAAGTGTGTCTGGAGTTTCTCCTTCCGGAAGCGCGGTCCAAAATAAAACAGGAGCCGTATCGATTCCCGGAAATAATTCTTTTCCAAATCGCGCGAGGATATAAAGTGCCACGGCAGTGTCTGCTTGGATTTTTGGAAAGATGACGACGGCTTGAATTGAAATGGGTGATGGCATAGTGAATGTATTGTAGCAGAAAGTGATGGAGTTATGGAGTGGTGGAGTGTAAGAGTTAAAGAGTTGTTGGATTTGGGAAAAGAAAAAAATGGAATGAATCATTTTTCTAATAAAAAACTTCCCACACATTCACTCCACCACTCCATAACTCCATCACTTTGTAATTTTGAGAAAAAAAGAAGCCCCGCCGAAGTCGAAGTTCGAGCTAATGCTCGAGGCTTCTTCTTCGCCGAGGCGAGGGTCTAGAGGGTGAGGTCACCGTTGTTGTCGAGGTCGCTGCCAGTGACGCTGCTGAAGCCGAGGTTCTCGTCGCGAGTGGCTGCGACAAGTCCGTGCTCCTGGAGCGCTTGGGCCATGGAGGTCAAGACCGGGCGACGTTCGCGACGATCCTGGGCCTTCGGCTGCACGTTGCGATCCAGGCGGACCTCGACGTGTTGGAAGCGCGGCTGCCGATCGCTGTAGTTGAAGTGCGCGAAGTGGCCGCCTTCCGCACTGTCCTTGAACTGGCGCCGTGCGTACTCGGGGAGGATGACCGTCCCGTTTGGCACGGTGGTGGTGCGGTGGCAGATCAGCTCGCCGATCGAGGGTTCTCCGCTTCCCGTCTTCACGTTGGCGTAGAACTCGTAGATCTTGACGTTCTTGTGGCTGAGCAGAACTTCCGAGTCGCCCTGGATGGGCTCGCGGGTCCGCATTTTCATTTCGATCGTACCTTCGGTCATTCCGTCCACGTTCGGGACGATGCCGTCGAAGAAGTGGATCTTGACCGCGTCGATCGCGCCGCCGACCGTGGCATTGGTGTACGGGACCTTCTCGGGCGTTTCGGCCGGAGTCAGTTCCGTTCCCGGAGTCAGGTAGATGCGACCCTGGAACACGAAGATCGTGTAGGTCCGCATGCGGATCGGAAACATTCCGGGGCGCGCGGGGGGCTTGACGAGATCGAGGTCCGGGACGAGGTTGACGAGCATCTCTTCGAAGTAACGAACGGTCTTGATTCCGGTGGCATTGGGCTGATTCATCTTGAACTCCTGGTCTGCATAAGAACGCCTGCTGTGCGCTCTTGGTAAGTATGCTTCGCCTGTGCGATGCATAGGTGTCGATTCCTCATTGGATCCGACGTCATCTTTATTGATCTAAATCAGTAAAGATAACGTCACATCGTAAGTGAAACTGTGCGTACTAGAGATGAATAATAGCATAAAATGGCGCTTTTGTCAAGATCTGCATGCGGATAATGCCCTAAAAACGGCCTGAAACGATGCATAGACAGAATTTGGTTATCGAGTATAATCGCCAAAGAAGTAAAAAACTTAAGGAGGAATTGCTCCATTGAAATACACCTATGAAAATCAGCGATCTTTTAGCCATGGAACTCGGTGAAAGCGTCAGTATCGCAAATGAACCGTTTACGAAGATGGGTCAGGCAGAACTTAAACTCGATGACGGCACCAAAATGTTTTGGTTGTACGACGACGAGGACAAAATGCTCTCGGTTGCACCGGAAGAAGATGAGCTGATGTTTTTTCAACAAATTCAAGAAGAATTGGAACCATCTGAAACAATCCTGTTTCAATCCAAAGAATATGAGTTCAGTTATGAAGACGGAGGAATTATCAAACATGTGGAAGGTGATGCTCTTGTTGAAGAAGAAGATCGAAACGCCTTCTCAGACTATCAATCAAAAGACGGAGAAACCGTTCGTATCATCACAAATGAGAATTCAGGAGAGGTTGTCGGTTACAGTGGCCGCACTGTTTCTGAAGATGATCTGTCGGAAATTTAAATTGTGAAGTAAAATACAGACATTCACTTGTCTGTATTTTTTTTCATGCGCAAGTCTCTTCTGTTCATCGCTCTTGGTTCTCTCGTTGTGCTTGCGCTTACGTTTGCTTCGTATTTGGTTTTAACCAAATTTCATCCCGAGGATGAGATGCGACGTATGTTGCTCGCGATGTCTCGATTGCGCACATTCAATCAATCGGGCGGTTTCGGTTGGGTATCCGTAAAAGACGGATCGAATGTTCATACAACGCTTTACACAAGCGGACAGATGAATCTTGAGGATCCATCACACCTTGAACAAGATACACAGTTTCGATCTGTTTTTTTGGGCGCATCAAATCGTTATGCGGATTTGTCGGGAGAATTGAAATCAGTCGGAGAGAAAACGTATTTGACGTATTCGCCGCCAGGACCGGACGTAAAAGGA
>CALQZE010000029.1 GCA_943348955.1 Candidatus Uhrbacteria bacterium RIFOXYB12_FULL_58_10
TTATTTTGCGTCTGCATGTTTTGCGCCTGTTTTTGCAATGACAGGATTTGTCCGTCAATATCTCGACGACGTAACATTTCCCGACCGAAGGTCATTGCGACAAGCAATATTAACAAAAGATTAATGACGTATAAATAACGCCAATGAAGGATGCGGTGAAAAAATGGAACGGAAGATCTAGTCATGTCGTTGGTGTCGCAAGTCATTTATAAGGTTATGAATGCGTGCAGGCCGTTTAACACGGACGAATTCAATATCCGCAGCAGTACCATCCGCATGCAGTCGAATCGTCCCGTATTGAAACACGGTTTCGATAATGCCTTTCGTACGATACGTTACTTCATCAATGCGATCATAGATGATTTCTGTTACTGTTCGATCAAAGAATCCATGTTGGTCAATATCGATCACGCGTTTGTCTGTAATAATCAATAACGTATAGGCCCATGATCGACTTGCCCGCCACAGGAATCCAGTTGAAAAGACGAATAAAAGACCGAAAGTTACCATTCCGATTGTCCCGCCATTCAAAAGCGGAAAGAGTAAAAAGAACGGCAACAAAAACCAAATTCCGAGCAGAAAAAATTTTCCGCTGTGCGGAACAAGCGATTCACGAACAACCTGCAAAATTTCTTCGTGCGGTTTTAATTGAATCATCTTCTCTATGTTCATACGTTGATAGACATTCGATGAAGTGATTCTCGAGCAGCGACACGATCATCCCATGGAATCTTTTTTCCATTTGCAACAGCCATGACAGGCTCGCTTCCCTTTCCCGTAATCAAAACCAAGTCTCCGGGGCGCGCGAGTTTAACAGCGAAATCAATCGCTTCTCCGCGATCAAAAATGCGAAAAAGATCAGCATCGTCTTTTTTTCCATGTGCAACAGCCGCATCTGCGATCATATCGATGATTTCTTGAGGATCGTCATCGTAAGGATCTTCATTTGTCACAATAACCACATCATCATATTCCGCGGACATCGCTCCCAAAATTTCTCGACGTGCAACATCCCTTCCGCCTCCTGCAGATCCGACAACGTGAATAATTTTCTTGTGAGCGAATAATTTTACACTTTCATAGATCGCATGCAGTGCCGCCGGCTCATAGGCATAATCAACAATGACGGAAAACGATTGTCCTTCATCGATACGTTCTAACCGACCCGGTACGGATTCAAGATGACTCACGGCATCACGCAACGTAGTCCAATCCAATCCAAGAGCTCGACACGTAGAAACGGCAGCAAGAACATTTTCAAGATAAAAACGTCCGACTAAATTTGCATGCCAGTGCAATCCAGCAAGCATAAATCCCGTTGAGTTTGGTGCGTAAACAACATCTTCCGCAATCACCGGAACGATCGACATAGGACGATCTTCGTTTTCCTGAAAAGGAACTGGATCGATACCGAACCCAAATGAGCGATCAAGACCAACTGCCAAAAATTCCGCAGCAAACGGATCCATTAAATTCACAACGGCTGTTTTTTCAAAAACTTGTCCTTGAATTTTTTTCCGACGTGCGTGTTTTGTTTTCACGAACAATTGCTTCTTTGCAAGTTTATATGGTTCAAATCCTCCATGTGCTTCAATATGTTCCGGGGTGAGATTTGTGAATACGGCAACATCATAATTAATTCCAATGTGGCGGGACTGCACGATTCCTTGCGAGGAGGTTTCAATGATTGCGTAAGAACATCCGGTTTTGACCATCTGACTCAACAATTTTTGCGTTTCAAACCGACCAAGCATGGTCATTTTTTTATCATTCGTCCACTCCGCATCCGCAACTTTAAAACTTGCCGTACCTGTCCAACCGACACGCGCACCCGCATGTTCCAAAATTCGACCGATAAATTGTACCGTCGTTGATTTTCCGTTTGTTCCCGTCACTCCAATAACCACTAGCTTCGATGAAGGATTGCGGTACAAAAAATTCGCCAATCGAGCAAGCGTGTAATGATACCGATTCAACATCGACACCGGAATGATTTTTTTGATCCTCTGCTTCAACATACAAAACAACCGCATCGATTAAATACCTGTACATCTATTCTACCACGCCTCATCGGACAAACAAAAAACCATGATTCAAGAAAAATCATGGCGGAGGTTCATACCAGGCATCAGTCTATTTGTTGTCTGAATCCAGTCACGCAGGCTTATTTCAAGGCCGACAGCATCAACAGAGAATAGATGAGCTGTTCCGATCGGATGATTCACCAACTCTGTATGGAATCGTTGCACAATATCCCGCAATGCGGCTTCGTGCTGAACGAAAACAACGAGTTGATCGGAAACTTGGCTTGAAGTTTCTATCGTGCCACAGACAATGACAGAACGGAGAGACACGATTCTCTGTATCGTAGGAACGCGTCGATTCCATGCCGTCACAGAGTAGACGAGCGTTTGAAACAGCGCGTGGCGTGCGTCTTGTTTTGGATCAGGAAACTGCGTTCGTATCTTATGGCGAAATCTCACAGCGTGCGCGAAGAAGTAAACAGGCAACGTCAATACAGTCATCAGTACTGCAAACGCGTCCCAAGATTGATGTTCCGTGTTTTCATCTTTCGAAGATCGATCCTCGTGAGTCAGAATCGCATGCATAACAAGCGCACTCAACCCACAGCAGATAAATCCGAACGTGAACGCCCAAACAGGCTTCACATCAGACATCACGGCAAACACACGCGTGTAGAGAAGAAAGCTGAGAATTCCCAAGACCAAAGCAATACTGATCTTTTTCTGTGCTTCAAAAAGCATGTGCGGTCGTGTGACCATCAATAGGAAGAGTGAACGCACGGAAGACGACATCTCATTCAACGGAATCCCTGTAAGTTTCATACGACCTCCCGAATGGAATAAAAAGAGCGACAAAAAAATGTACTCGAAAGAGTACATTTTGTCAATGAATTTTGTGATAAACACACAAGATCATCTGCTTTTTTATTGTGCAGAAGTAATCCTTGGATTAGTTTGCTGCTGTGCGATTGCAATCTGTTTTTGCATACGTTTAGAAACGTCGGGGATTGCAAGCGCATAAGTGATGGAATGAGGAATGTCTCCTTCAGCCTCAATAGATTCAAACAACGTCAAAATAGTTACATCAGATATCTCAAGCTCCTTTGGTATGGCTTCCCGTTTTGTCATCCAAGATTTTTTTGCCGCTTTATAAGCGTTTACAGCATCTGAAAATGCTTTGTAAGATTTCAACATGACTTCATGATCAAATTTTGTCGCATGATCTGTTTTCGCGATCTTTACCAATTTCATGTAATCCTCGTGCGTTGCTATTTGCGCGTCATGTTGTTTTTGCATTTCCTTCCAATCATCTTCGCCAAAATCGATTTCAGGAAACGCTTTCGAAAGTTTTTCGTAGAGTACTGATTCAGAACTTGAATAAGCGGCAATGGCGAGACCAAGTTGTCCGAGTCGCTTTTCTAACAGAGATAAGTGAACGGCTCCAAGTTGAATATTGATTTCAGGGTCAAATAAATCCTTATCAGACGTAATTTTGATTTCAAATCCGTAAATTTGTTTTGTAAGTTTAGCAGCATCATCTGCAGCTCCACGCTTTATTTGCATTATGCCAATAGCCCCTGTTTTTTCATTCTTGGCCCTTGGGTTCATTTTACTTTCGATAAACCCCATGGCAAGAATCACTTGTAAGGGGATTTTTGTTTTCTCTGAAGCGAATTCTGCAATCTTAACAATCTTGTTCCACTTTTCCGTATCATAACAAACAGCAAAATACTCTTTCTCAGATTTTTCATTTGTGTATCGATGTGACGCAACCAAATCACTTGCTACCTCCATTGCATGTTTCATTGAAGCAAGACGCTCTTCTCGTTTCTCTTTTGAGAAACCATGTATGTGCATACGCATCTCTGTTTCCATCGGATGCTCAACACGAAATATCGGATCCATCTCTGGTCCGATTTCTTTCTGCTCTTCCCTCTTCTCGACTTCTTGACTTCTCACTTCTCCTCTCGGTTTTTCAACCGACGGAGAATCAGCCACACTACCAAGCGCAAGCAGTCCGGAAAATATTTCTCCTAAAAAACGTTTATTGTTTGCCATAAAATTACAAAAACATTGTATCATACGCAAAAAAAACACCTCGATTATCTCGAAGTGCTTTATTTTCCATTAATCTTGTTTCAAGATTTCTCCCTTAGAGCTTTTCTTCACAAGAGCTGCGACACTTTTTTCAAACTGATCCCCGCGATCAAATTCATTTTTGAAAACACCGAAACTTGCAGTACCCGGAGATAATAGAACAATATCTCCCAATGTTGCGATAGCGACAGCCGCTTCCATCGCTTTTGCCATGGAATCAACACGAACATGTGGAACGGTTCCGATAGCCTTCTCAAGATCATTCGTTGCGGTTCCTTCAAACAAGATCACGTATTTACATTCTTTCTGAAGAGAATCTGCAAGTTGTTCAAAGGTGAATCCCTTTGTGGATCCTCCAGCGAGAAGAATAATATTTCCTCCGTTCCCGAATCGTTTCAGCGCAACCATTGTTCCTTCCGGACTTGTTGCGGTTGTGTCGTTTACATACATCACACCTTCCACTTCTCCAACAACTTGTTGTCGTCCTGGAAGTCCAGCGAAAGATTTGAGTGCTTCACGAATATCCTCATCGCTCACTCCAACAAGATGTGCGGCAAGTGCGGCCGGCAAAACGTTCAACAAATTATGTTCTCCGGAAAGTGCAACATCTGACACGTTTGCAAAGGTAATCGGTTTACCATCGAGATTGCGTTTCAATTCTGTTCCGTCGATATACGCACCCATTTTTCCTTCTGTGAGTGGCGCATGTGAAAACCAATGAATATGTTTGGATGTTGCGCGCGAGACGATCTCTGTCGTAATTTCCTGATCCGCATTCACAATCGCGATCTGATCTTCCATCTGAACATTGAAAATAATTTCCTTGGCCGCGATATATGCTTCATACGAAGCATAGCGATCCAAATGATCTTTGTAGGCATTCGTCAAAATAGCAATATCCGGTCCTTTCCCGAGATCTTGAATACTCTCAAGAAGCCACGAAGATAATTCAAGAACAATCGGCACGGGGGTTTTTTCTTCCAAGATCCAATCCAAATCTTCAAGCGGAGAACGCGTAATGTTTCCGGCAACAACCGTTTTTGGATGCATGCGACGAAGCATTTCACCAAGAAGCGCTGTTGTTGTGGACTTTCCGCGTGTTCCTGTTATCGAATAAACGGGAAACGGACAATAACGAAGAAACAGGGAAATATCGCTTTCGACATGAATCCCCTCTTTTTTTGCGAGTTCTACAAATGCAGACTCACGCGCAACACCCGGGTTCTGCATGACAAGATCCACGTTTGTGAAATCGTCTTCATGATGTTCACCGAGAACGAATACAGGTGCGTAAATATCACGGTTTGTATGTGTATTTTTATATTCCGTATACCATTTCATGATCTCTTCCACAGATTCTTTTAAATCCGCTTCCGATTTCAAATCCGTAATCACGATTTGTGCACCATGTCGCATCAACCATTTGGCTGCTCCGACACCACTTCCTTGTTTAAATCGCCCAAGACCCATCACGGTTACCATGGCATCTTGAAAGTTTTCGATTTTTGAGAGGTCGAGCATAAAGTAAAAGTGGCAGAGTTATTTCGCGAATCGAACGATCAGCATCGCATGTATAATTTGAATAAACATGCGCAGATATTGTACCACAGCTTTTGAAAACCCAACCTTTTGATATTTTCGACGAATAGATAATCCAAGAAGATCCACTGTACTACAACGAAAACCCAGATCTTTGCAGTAATAATTGAAAGCGCCTTCCGCGGCGAATCCGTTCATAAATTTTTGAGGAATCGCTTCAATAATCTCTCGTTTAATAGCACGTTCTCCACTGATTCGAGGAAAAAGATGTGCGATCGCCGTAAAAAATCTTCCTCGATCGCGCATACCGACATTCATTCCGCATTCATCAAGAATCACCGGCTGAACGAGCTGTTCGATATGTTTCGTTGTAAA
>CALQZE010000030.1 GCA_943348955.1 Candidatus Uhrbacteria bacterium RIFOXYB12_FULL_58_10
CTATGCGTGTTCTTTCAGAAGAACTTTATGCCGCACATCCGGATGTTATTATTCTGATTGGAACACAGCGACATGCACACACAGAAGCCTTTTCCGCAAACCTGCACGAAGAGTACATCGTTGATTTTAAAGAGTTTGGTGATCTGTCCATCCAGGAAGAATTTTCCCCAGAACTTAGCCTCATCACAGAAATTCAAAATCACATGCAAGAAGAAGGAATCCCCTTCACTCTCGATTCTGAATCTCTTCTTGATTACGGAGCAGGAGTTCCTCTGACTCTACTCACGCCAAAAATAAGTACATTCATCCGAAAACCAACACTCATTCCGATCTCTTACTGTGATCTCACACCAAAAACACATGTGCAATTTGGTCGTGCACTCAAAGATGTGTGTCTCACATCAAAAAAACGTATTGCGATTGTTTTATCAGGAGATCTCGCGCATACGCTTTCGTCTGATGCGCCCGCAGGATTTCATGAAGCAGGAACTCAATTTGATGAATCCGTTTTACAAGCCATCAAGAATATTTCGACGTCTCAACTTTTATCCCTTGATCCATCAATCGTGACCCAGGCTGCAGAATCCGCATACCGGCCGCTGTTGATTTTGTTTGGTATTTTAGAACACATGCACGTCCGTCCGGAAATTCTATCTTATGAACATCCTTTCGGTGTTGGTGAACTTGTCGCACAGTTTCATTTTTCTTCCTGATGATCCTTGGGGAACGTATGATTGCACAGATCTATCCACTCAAACGCATGCCACGAGCAATCCGTTTTTTTGATTACCAAATTCCGGAGAACTTAAAAAATGTCGTTCGAGGACAACTTGTCACCATTCCGTTCCGTCAATCTGTCTTATATGGAATTGTCGCAAATGTGCACGACAAACCATTGCGAGGAATTCAAATGAAATCTCTCTTGTCTGTAGATCCTCGTATTGTGTTTCGTGATGAAGAACTTTCTTTTTACGAATCTCTTGCACAAGAACTTGCACAATCCGTTTCATCTCTCCTTTACAGCTGTTTTCCAACACTTCCAAAACGCACGAGTAAAAAACCCATTTCGGTTAAACAAAAAAAATCTTTAACGATTGCGGAATCTGAATCTGGAGATTTGGTGCGTATTGCAAAACAACTGTCTGAACGTCATCGAGCATTTGCGTTTCAATCAGATATTAAACGTATGGCCGCTACCATCACGTTTTACTTGAGAGAAAAACCTAATCAAAAATGCGTTATTCTTGTTCCTACCGTCATTGATGCAGAACGTCTTCATGCATATCTTCACGCATTTTCTCCGATCCTTTTAACAGCTACGCAGAATCAAAATGAACAATTTTCTGCATGGACAACTTTCCGTGCATCCGAAACAGGCATGATTATCGGAACAAAAAATGTTTTATTTTGTACAGATTCAAAAACAACAAGTCTTTTCATAATTCGATCAAGCAACAGATATCACGGCCATCACGAACAAAATCCTCGATTCGATGCTCGAGTTATTGCAGAACGGTTCGAACAAACCCTGCACACAAACCTATTCTATTTTGATGTATTGCCGCGTGTCGATGATCTTCATACATTTTCAGAAACAAATATTCTTGGAGGAACACAACATGCGGCAACTCATCTCGTAGACATGGAGCAGGAATATCTTGCGTCACCCATTGGTGGTTTTATCAGTCTTGCTGTTTATGAAGCCATTCAACAAGCTCTTGAAAAAGGTTTTCGTGTTTTATGCGTGCTCAATAAGAAAACGCGAATTAATCGCTTGCGATGTACAACATGCAAGACACAAGCCACGTGTCCTCAGTGTCAATGCGTTTTCATTACAGACGATGTTTCTATGCGTTGTGTTCGATGCAGCCATACAGAAACACGTACCAGTATTTGTGCACGCTGTCACACGAAGACTCTTGAAGAATCTGCCTACGGAAACAAAAAAATTTCTGATATCTTGCAAAAAGAATTCCCTCACGCACGCTTTTATTCCATGGATAAAGAACATCCGATCATCGATTCAAATGCGCAAATTGTTCTTGCAACATCCTACTATCTTGAAGAACCATTCAATCCTTTTCTCTCAGATCGATGGAGTGCTGTGATTATCCTTGATGCAGATGGTCCCCTTTATCGACCATCGTATCGAGCTGTGGAAGAGGCATGTTATGAGCTCGAACAATGGAATGCGGTAGCGTTTGCAAGTCGTGCACCGCTTTATATTCAGACACACACAGTCTCTCTATTCCAGGAATATATTCAGAATCCGACATCTTTTTTAAAGAAAGAATTGTCTTTACGTGCAACTTACGAGCAACCGCCATTTCGACATATCGCTATTCTGCAATTTTCTGAATCAGAAGCACGTCGAGCAGAATTACGAATGACCGAATTCATTAAACTCATTCGACAACGTCTCGCGGAGATTCGCGTTCAAAAAATCCCTTCAAATAAGCCTGATATTCATACGCTTGAACTGCGGTTTTCTGAAGCTGAAAAACCTATCCTTCTTGATCTTTTTGCAACGTTCCCGGATGATGTCCTCATTGACACAGAGGCCGATTCGCGCTAAACTATATCCCTTATGACACACAGAACTGTTCTCACCTCACCAAATACAGAACTACGGACTATCTCAACAGAGATGGTTGCCGCAGATTTTTCTGATTCAAAAACAATACAACTTGCAAAGGATTTGATAGAGACCATGAAACTTGAAAATGGAATCGGTATTGCCGCACCTCAAATTGGTATTCACAAACGCATCATTATCGTAAATGTTGGAGAGGATGATCCACGAGCATTTCTCAATCCAAAAATTCTTTCAAAATCATTTTTAAAATCAGAAAGCGAGGAAGGATGTCTTTCCGTTCCAGGTGTTTTCGGTATAGTAAAACGTCACCGATCCGTCACCGTTACAGCTCAAGATTTAAAAGGCGAAACTATGACTTTTCGTGCAGACGGATTGATGGCAATTGTTTTTCAACATGAAATTGATCACCTTGATGGTATTTTATTTATCGACAAAGTGATTCGTTACACAGCCCGCCCAACTCTATGAAGACACGCATTGTTTTTTTTGGAACACCGGCGTTTGCCGTTCCATTTTTAAATACGCTCGTTGCAGACCAAAACATTGAAATTGTCGCTGTTGTCACTCAAACGGATAAACCCGTTGGACGAAAACAAGTGATGACAAAACCGGAAGTAAAAATAGCCGCAGAAACATTAGCTGTTCCTATATTACAATTTTCAACACTGAAGTCGTCAGAAGCAGAACAAACACTTCGTAATTTGCACGCAGACGTTTTTGTTGTTGTTGCCTATGGGAAATTAATTCCTCGTTCTATTCTTGATATTCCAGAAAACGGATGTATCAATGTTCACCCCTCCCTTCTTCCGAAATACCGTGGCCCCTCACCCATTCAGCATGCGTTACTAAACGGAGATTCTGTCACGGGTGTTTCGATTATGTTGCTCGATGAAGGAATGGACACAGGACCAATTCTCGCGCAATCAATGATCGAACTTGATCCACAAGAAACTTTTTCTTCTCTCGAAAAGAAAATTCTGACAATTGCGCCAATATTGTTAAACAAGACATTGCACGCATTTCTTCAAAAATCCGTAAGCGCTATTCCTCAAGATGAAGCACACGTAAGCGTAACAAAGCTTCTTGAACGTGTAGACGGACAGATCGATTGGACACAAGATGCACAAAAAATCGATCAAAAAATCCGGGCATTTGAAACATGGCCCGGAACATGGTTTTCTTGGAATGAAAATGAGCAAGTTATTCGTGTCTCGATTCACAAAGCTCAACCAACAGATCAACTATTTGAGGAACCGATCGGAACCTGCATTTCTGAATCCAATCATTTATATGTCGTTTGCGGAGATAAACACATCATTGAGCTAATCGAGATACAACCCGAAGGAAAAAATAAAATGCCAGCGATCGATTATCTACGTGGACACAAAACACTCCTTACAACAAATCTGATTTCGTCTTAATTGTCTGAACAGAGGATGTCGCAAACATTGGTTGCGACATTTTTTGTTTGAAAAGATGGCCAAAAGCAAACGGTCGAATACGTAAATCAGGAGGAAGAAATATAAACAGCATAAGAATCGTTCCAATTCCAATGGGGTGATTCAGATAAGGCGAGAACATGTGTGTTACGTACAGAAAAACAAGGGAAGAAATCACCCAAATACCGAGCCACATTTTTGGTGTCGAAAATAAGATGCTTATACGACGGACAAAAAGAACAAACAGCACTGCGAATCCGATCAGTGCAAAGATTCCCATTTTTAACCAAAGCTCAAACCATCCCCATTCCATTGATGTTGTTGTCCAAGATCCATCCGGATGGATTGCACGAACGCGAGGATCATCTGTTTTAAACGTAACTGTCTGTCCAAAGCCATTTCCAACAATCGGAGAATCTTTTATTGTTTCAAGCATTGGCTGTAATAAATTCCACCGACTCGAAACAGCAACATCCGATTCAGATAAGCGTGAACCGAAAATCGAAGTGAGAGCATCTCCTGATGATCGATCATGTGGCCACGGGAATAATACTGTGCCGACGAGCAACAATCCAGCAATGAATACGCAAAGACAGATTCGAAGAGACCCTAAAAAAGCATCTTTGAAACCCGGTCGCTTTAGAAAAATAAACGAAAATAGAATAACAAGACCAGCAACAATGAGTCCAAGCCAAAAACTACGAGACATACCAATGAGTGCAGCAGTAAAAACAAGAGATAGGATTGCCATTGTGAGTAAGCGATCTTTTTTTGATTGTGGAAAAAATAGACGTGGAATCAAGATCAATCCAAAAATAAATACGAACAATTGTGTTTGTTCAAAAATACGGTACATCCCGAACTGTAATCGCGTAATTTCCGCAAAACGAATATCACGCAAAAAGACATAGACCGCTTTTAAAAACGGTTCTGAGAAATGCGTGTATGCGTACAAAATAATAATCGAAATAATCGATGTAAAGATGGTTCCTGCTGCAAGAAATTGAAGCACGACACGCTGTTTGATCGTGTCCCAATCTACGTGAAGAATCGGCAAAAGATAAAACAAATAAAGATAAGCATTTCCGTCACGAAAAACATCCAACGGGCTTCGTCGAATCATTCCGACCAGAAATCCGCAAGCAATTGCGAGAATAAGTGGGAGAAAGAGTTGAACACGTTCATCCTTCCACCGAACGACAGAGCGTTTTGAAAGAATGGATATCCCCCACCCAATAAATAAGGCGAGAAAAATAACCATGCGTGCAGAAATAACAAAAGAGCCAACAGAGTGAAAAAATAATTGTCCATGCGCATTACTCATGAGTTCAAGAAATACGATCACGAGTCCCCATTCCAATTTCTTATAGGACGCAATCCCCGTAACAAGAGCAAGAACAATAAGCAAAATAGGTTCTAAATAGAAAAAATAGCCAACAGCAGAGAATGCGAGAAGTCCCACAAGAGAGAGTAGCGCGATCCGAAATGGCTTTCCGAAAAATTCTTGCATCATAGCGTTTTGATCAAACCGTGTTTTTTCAAAATAATTTCTTTTGCCTCCTCATATTTTTTTACTCGCTTCGGTTTCCATCCAAAAAGATTCCAAGGGAAACGAACAATCAACGAAGGTAGCCAAGTACTCATTCGTTCAGGACGATCTTCTTCCAAAACTTGAAATAAAACATGAGGAACAAAGATCCCCCGTTGTCCGTGCTCAACCATGGTGAGCCACAAATCCCAATCTTGAAATCGACGCAATGTTGGGTCGAACATTGGAAACGTTTCACGACGAATCAAAGCAGAAGTGTGAATAAAATTCATTTCTTTCAATCGTGAACCATCCTCAAAAGGAAATGAAGTGAATAATTTCCATCCCCATTTAAAACTCGAGTAAGCAAAGGAAGCGGAAGGATTCGATTCAAGAGCAGATACGAGCTCAGCAAGCATTGTTGGAACC
>CALQZE010000031.1 GCA_943348955.1 Candidatus Uhrbacteria bacterium RIFOXYB12_FULL_58_10
GCATCGAAAAAATCCGCACTTGAACGAACGGAATTGCAAAAAGAAAAGTCCGGTGTGTTTACGGGATCGTATGTAGTGAATCCTGTGAACGGTGAATCGATTCCCGTTTGGATTGCAGACTACGTCATCACCACATACGGCACGGGAGCGATTATGGCTGTGCCGGCACACGATGTACGTGATTTTGAATTTGCGAAAAAATATCAATTGCCTATCAAACAGGTTGTGAAGCCACCGGTTTTGCAAACGATGATGTCCGAGACTCTTGCGATGTCACAAGCGGCTCAGTCTTCGATCGAAATTGTTGCGGATTGTTTTACAGAATACGGTGTTGCGATCCATTCAGATTTCTTGAACGGTCTTTCAACAGTTGAAGCAAAAGCAAAGATGATTGCTTGGCTCGAAGAAAAACAAATCGGAAATGCAAAAACGACTTTTCGTCTTCGTGACTGGCTCGTGTCTCGTCAACGTTATTGGGGTGCACCGATTCCGATTATTTGGTGTGCGGATTGCGGAGCGCAGCCAGTCGAAGAAACAAATTTACCCGTGGAACTTCCAACAGACGTTGATTTTAAACCGACTGGCGAATCGCCATTGGTTGATTCAAAAACATTTCATGATGTGAAATGTCCGAAGTGTGGAAAAGATGCGCGACGTGAATCAGATACGATGGATACATTTGTCGATTCGTCTTGGTATTACTTGCGTTACACAGATCCACACAATGCAAATGCGTTTGCGGACAAAAAGAATATTGATTACTGGTGTCCGGTTGATTTATACCTCGGTGGAGCAGAACACGCGGTGATGCACTTGTTGTATGCACGTTTCTTTGCGTACGCACTTCATGATCTCGGATATGTTTCGTTTGAAGAACCATTTGTAAAATTAAAAAATCAGGGATTGATTCTCGGGCCAGACGGAGACAAGATGTCGAAGTCAAAAGGGAATGTGGTGAATCCGGATGAAATCGTTTCTGAATACGGTGCAGATTCTATCCGACTCTATGAAATGTTCATGGGTCCTCTTGAAGATGCAAAGCCATGGGATACAAAAGGTGTTGTTGGTGTTCGTCGTTTTCTCGATAAGGTTTGGAAGTTGCAAGAACATGTTTCTGTTTCATCATCGGACAGTGTTCTTCGAACATTACACAAAACCATCAAAAAAGTGACGGAGGATTTTGAAGAACTGAAATTCAATACAGCGATTGCACAGTGCATGATCGCGACGAATGAATTTATTGCTGCAGAATCTATTTCAAAAGATACATTCGAAACATTTTTGAAATTACTTGCACCGATGGCGCCACACATCACAGAAGAATTGTGGCAACAGTTCGGTCACACAACATCGATCTTTAAAGAATCTTGGCCAGCGTTTGATCCAACATTGATTGTGGATGACGTCATCGAAATGGGAGTTCAGGTAAACGGAAAAGTTCGCGGAACCATCCATCTTGCGCCAGGTGCAGATCAAGAGACAGCGAAGTCACTTGCCCTTGCAGAACCAAACGTCTTGAAATGGATGGAAGGAAAAGAAATTATAAAAATCATTTACGTTCCGGGAAAGATTTTTAATATTGTTGTATGAACATCGTGATCATCGGTACGGGCTATGTTGGCCTCACAAGCGGAATCGGATATGCAAAATTGGGGAATCGTGTGGCGTGCGTAGATATCGATGCGGAAAAAATCGCGAAGTTGGATTTGGGTCATGTCCCGTTTTATGAAATCGGAATGACCGAAGCGTTGCATCAAGAACAAGAACTCGGTTCGATTGTATTCACGACGGATTTATCGGCTGTCCTCGGTGAAGCAGAAGTTATTTTGCTCGCTGTTGGAACTCCATCGACTTCGACGGGTGAAGCGAACCTTTCTTTTCTGTTTCAAGCAGCGAAAGAAATTGGAAAATATTTGGATCATGAAGTGGTGATTGTCACAAAAAGTACGGTTCCTGTTGGAACAAATCGTCGTGTTCTTGCGACGATTCAAGAATCCATGAATGTATCCGGTCGATCTGATCTGACAAGTTTGATTCAAATCGCATCGGTTCCGGAATTTCTGCGGGAGGGAAGTGCTCTTAAAGATTTTATGGAACCGGAACGGATTGTTGTCGGTGCCGAAGATGAAGTTGTTTTTGCAGTTGTGGAAGCCATGCATTATGGAATCAAAACAACATGGGTAAAAACATCGATTGAAACAGCAGAGCTCACGAAGTATGCAGCAAATGCTATGTTGGCGACAAAAATCTCATTTATCAATGAGATCGCAAATATCGCAGAACGTACGGGCGCGAATGTGCGTGATATTGCATATGCGATTGGTCTCGATTCCCGCATCGGTCCGCACTTTTTGCAGGCGGGGATTGGTTACGGTGGTTCGTGTTTTCCAAAAGATGTTTCCGCACTGCATCAGATCGCGGGGGCAAACGGATATGATTTCAAATTGCTAGCAGCTGTGATCGAAGTGAATAATCGTCAACGTGATTTGTTTGTAAAAAAAATTCAGGAAGTTCTCGGAAATTTAAAGGGAAGACGTCTTGCTGTGTGGGGACTCGCGTTTAAATCCGGAACGGATGATGTACGAGAATCTGCCTCTCTCGAAATTGTACGACGATTGTATGCTCTCGGTGCGGATTTATGTGCGTTCGATCCGAAAGCGGAAGTGTCTGCTCGACGCATGCTGCCGGAAGGTATCTCCTTCGCTTCAACGGCGATTGATGCGGCAGAGGGTGCGGATGCACTTGTTGTTCTTACAGAATGGCCAGAGTTTCGTGATGTTTCATTTCCAACGCTCAAGGCACGCATGATTGATCCTATTATTTTTGACGGACGCAATCATCTTGCGGATCTTTCTCTTTCCAAATTCGGATTCCGTTATTACGGCGTCGGCGTATGTCCATCCGATCGCTCATAACTTCACCTTCAAAAACATTCGCCGTCTTTTCGGCGATGTTTTGTTTTGGGATTCTCATCGGTCCGTTGCTTGTTTTTGTTCCATTGAATCTATTTCTCGCGATCGTTTTTGTTTGTGTCCTCTTGTTTACACTTTCTCCATCTGCAATGGGGAAGTCAGAAGAGGTTATGTTTCGAATTGCTAAATGGAAGTGGTTCGGTCTCCTCTTTCTTATTCTTGTTCTTGGTATTTTCCGTTATACGCAAAGCGAGATTCCAAAAAATATTTTTTCGGTACGTGATGCAATCGGTCGTTCTGTTCGCGTGCAAGGAATCGTTTCGGGTGAACCTTCTGTGCAGGGAATGAATCAACACGTGACGATTCGTCGTGTTGCGATTGCAGATACTCCATCGTTTGGAAAAGTACTTATAAAGATGAATGCACTCACGCCGGTTCACTACAACGATCTCATTTCATTTAACTGCACGCTTAACGTTCCAAAACCAATGAATGGTTTTGATTATGCACGTTTTCTGCAAGCGAAGGGGATTTTGGCAACGTGTGATTATCCAAAATTTATGGATATTGTTCCGCGTAAAACTTTTTCGTTTGTTCGATCTGTACTGTCGATTAAACAAAATCTTATTGAACAGATGAATCGATTGTTTCCGGAACCGCATGCGTCATTTTTGTTTGGCTTAGTATTTGGCGGAACCATCGGACTCGATAAAGATGTGCAAAATGATTTTTCTCGAACGGGGACATCACATATTCTTGCCGCATCCGGGTTTAATGTTTCGTTATTCACGTTTGTTTTTCTGGGTTGGATTATTCAAACATCGATCGGGAAAAAACGCGGAGTATTTGTCACAGCATTTTTGTTGCTTGTGTATGTTGTAATGGCCGGAGCAAGCGCAGCTGTTGTTCGGGCGGCGATTCTTGGGGCTGTGATTTTGCTCGGCACATGGATCAATCGTCGAGCATCGATCCATAACGCCTTATTGCTTGCAGCTGTTCTGATCTTATTTTTTAATCCGCGTGTCCTTCTCGATGATGTTGGGTTTCAACTTTCATTTGCAGCAACAGCAGCCATTTTGTATGTTGTCCCGCGTTGGAAAAAAAATTTTTCGTTTGTTCCGGAAACGCTTGGGATGCGTGAGGCTCTTGTCGGTTCGCTATCAGCGATTTTGATCACGCTTCCTATTATGCTCTGGCAATTCGGATCTGTTTCAATTATTGCTCCGTTTGTAAATTTATTTGTTTTGCCGTTTGTTCCGATCATGATGGGGATCACGCTTTTAGCTCTTGCCGTTTCGGTTGTTTGGTTTCCACTTGGTCTTCTTGTCGCAATTCCTGCTTGGGCGGGATCTTGGTTTATCCTTGCGGTTATTACGATATTTTCATCGTTATCTATTGCTTATGTTCCTGTCCCATTTGCACGTGCGATGGCTGTAGTGAGTTTGGGAATCATTCTTGTGAGTTTTTACATGGCTTCTCTAAAAACGATGTGGAATAAATTATCGAAAATCATTTCAAGTAAAAAATGAAACGGTGTCGACAGGAATACGTTCGCACTGTACTCATGTACTAGTACAACATTGTACTAGTACATGAGTACAGTGTTGTATCGTCCGCAAAGGAATATATGATTGAACGAAAACCATCCAAACATAAAACGATTCGAATCCCTAAGCAAACACGGGTTACTATTTTTGCCGTTTTATTCATCGTCATCGTTGCATTCGGAAGTGTTGCACAAAATCGTTTCTTGTTTAGTCCAAACACATTACGCGTTTGGTTTTTCGATATTGGACAAGGTGATGGGATGATGATTGAAACGCCGAGTGGAAAACAGATTTTGGTCGATGCAGGACCAGACGCAAGTATTCTCACAAAACTTGGCGGGGTGTTGTGGCCATGGGACAGAACCATTGATGCAATTGTCTTGACACATCCGGACGCAGATCATGTGACAGGATTTATTTCTGTGTTGAAACGTTATCGTGTCGGTCATGTTTATGAAACGGGTGTCATTGCGAATACTTTGATTGGGGCAGAAATAGAAAAAGCCATTCGCGAAGAACATGTGCCCGTTACGATGGTGCGTGCCGGTGATTTGATTCCAGACACACACGTTAAGCTAGAGACTTTATGGCCGAGCAATGAGGCTGTCGTTCACGCAAAAAATGATCGTAACAATTCTTCTATTGTGATTCGATTGACATATGGTGATACAACAGCCCTCCTTACAGGAGATGCGGAAGAACCATCTGAGAAACAATTTTATTTACGTGTCGGTCCGATTGATGTTTTGAAAGTGGGACATCATGGAAGTGCGACGGCAACCAGTCAAAATTTACTCGATGTAATCCGTCCGCAGATCGCTATCATTTCTGCGGGAGTCCAAAATAAATATGGACATCCACACCCGCTTATTCTTGATCGATTGATAAAAATCCACAGCCGTATTTTTCGTACAGACACGCAAGGAGATATTTTGATGACTTCAGACGGCGGGGAACCGATCGTCCGTGCGCATCCATTGCTGTTTTAAAAAAAAGATGTTACTGTTTTGTCGCAAAAGGGCGGATAAACATTAGTCCTATCCCTTACACTCTAAACTTTAATCCCCACCACTATGGCTGAAGTTCAACGCACCCTCGTTCTTTTGAAACCAGACGCACTTCAACGTGATTTGCTTGGTGAGATTCTTACACGTTTTGAACGCAAAGGACTCAAGATCATCGGACTCAAGTTATTCCAACTTTCCGATGAACAACTCGATGTACACTACGCACACCTTGCAGAAAAATCTTTCTTCGCAGATTTGAAAACATTCATGAAGCATACACCGGTTGTCGGGATTGTCCTTGAGGGAATGGAATCTGTTGCGGAAGTTCGCAAGATGATTGGTTCCACGAATCCACTTCAGGCAGATGCAGGAACTGTTCGCGCAGATTTCTCCATGAACGTTTCGTCAAACTTGGTGCATGCATCTGACTCTCTTGAGAATGCAGCCGCCGAAATAAAACGATTCTTTAAAGACGAGGAACTCTTCGCCTACGGAAAAATTACAGATCAATA
>CALQZE010000032.1 GCA_943348955.1 Candidatus Uhrbacteria bacterium RIFOXYB12_FULL_58_10
AAAAAAAGCAAAACGCATTACCTTTCATGAAATTACGAAGACTGCCATTGAGCATGCTCTTCAGAATCCTCGTACGATCGATCTAAATTTAGTTGATGCACAGCAAGCACGACGCATTCTGGATCGTCTTGTCGGTTATGAACTTTCCCCTTTTCTTTGGAACAAGGTCCGCCGTGGTCTCTCCGCCGGTCGTGTGCAATCTGTTGCTATGCGACTCGTTGTCGAACGTGAACGTGAACGTAAAGCGTTTATTATAGAAGAATATTGGTCCATCGATGCGCAGTGTATTAAAGGAGAGATGGACTTTCCTGCAAAGCTCCACGAGATCGATGGAAAGAAATTGGATAAACTCGATATCAAAACAGCAGCAGAAGCACAAGCAATCGTTGACGCCGTTCAAGGAAAATCCATGACAGTCCTCGATGTTGCCTTCAAAGAAGTTTCAAAATCCCCCCCACAACCATTTACAACATCTTCTCTTCAGATTGATGCGAACAATAAAATGGGAATGAGTGCAAAGCAAACCATGACACTCGCACAACAGTTATACGAAACAGGTCGCATTACTTACATGCGTACAGACTCCATCAACCTTGCCGAAAAATTTCTTGAAGAAGCACAAGCCTTTCTCAAATCAACATTTGGTGAAGTCTATGCAACCGGTGCAAATCGCTACAAAACAAACAAGAAAGGAGCACAGGAAGCCCATGAGGCAATTCGTCCGACAGATCCAGCAATGACTCCTGATTCCATCAAAGCAGAACTTGAACCACGCGTGTGGAAATTATACGATTTGATTTGGCGTCGCACTCTTGCTTCTCAAATGCCAAACGCAAAATTGAATCAAACACGTGTAGACATGGATGTTGAAAAACACCTGTTCCGTGCAAATGGATCCTCTGTCATTTTCGACGGCTACACAAAAGTTTATCAATCCACAAAAGAAAAGTTTTTGCCGGAATTGAAAGCGGGAGATATCGTCACAGCAAAGTCTGTCGAACCAACGCAACATTTTACAGAACCTCCGGCACGATACTCTGATGCAACACTCGTAAAAATTCTGGAAGAATACGGGATCGGTCGTCCGTCTACATACGCGCCGACCATCAACACCGTCATCGTTCGCGGATACGTTGACCGCGATGAAAATAAAAAACTATTTCCGACAGACATCGCCTTCATTGTGAGCGATCTTCTCGTGGAACATTTTCCACAAATCGTCGATTTCAGTTTCACTGCAAACTTAGAAAAAGAATTCGATGATATCGCAGAAGGCAACATGGAACTCGAGCCGATGCTTGAGCATTTCTACACGCCATTCCATAAAAACCTCCAAGAAAAAACAAAAGAGTTAACACGTGAAGACATCATGCCGGAACGTATTCTCGGAAAAGACCCAGCAACGGGTCTTGATGTCATTGTGAGGACCGGACGCTTCGGTGCATTCGTACAGATCGGACCGTGGAGCAAAGAAGATCAGAAAGCAAAGATCAACAAACCGAAGAGCGCATCTCTCATGAAAGACATGAACGTTGAATCGGTTACGCTTGAACAAGCTCTTCTCTGTCTCACTCTGCCGCGCACACTCGGGACAACCAATGAAGGCGCACGAATCATTGCGGCAAACGGTCGGTTTGGTCCCTATGTCTCTGATGGAAAAATATTTGCATCTCTCAAAGAACCACTCGATCCACTTACTGTCACTCTCGAACAAGCAAAAGAATTATTGGAAGCCAGAAGAATTGCGGCTATTCCGCTCGCGGAATTTGGTGAAGATCCGGAATCCAAAGGACATATCATCATGCGAACAGGTCGTTATGGTCCCTATGTCACAGACGGAACCACAAACGCTTCTCTCGGAAAAAGTTACCAACAAGAAACACTTACACGAGAAGATGCTATTGCCATTCTCGATGCAAAACGAAAAGCCCCACCTTCAAAACGATTTGGGAAACCCGCAGCCGTGGCAAAACCTGTCGTTGCGAAAAAAGTTGCAAAAGCGAAAAAATAAAATAAACCCTCGACACATCGTCGAGGGTTTATTTTATTTTTAGTGACCACCACCATGTCCATGATCATCTTTTTTCCCATGGTCATCTTTTTTTCCATGATCATCATGTCCACCTCCATGACCACCGTGTTTTTCCTTTTCTTTTTCCTCTTTCTCTTTTACTTTATCATCATATTTTTCTTCATCCTCTGCCTCGATCTCCGCGATTTTTTCTTCCGACACTTCCTTTTTACGCAGCCCTGCAATTTTCTTATCTTCTTTTTCTCTCCATTTTGCCTTTGCTTCTACTTTCTTATGTTCCGCATGTTCTTTATCAATTGCAGATCCCATTGGTTTGTATCCAACTGTTTTACCCAAAACCCACCCGAGTACTGGAATATCAAACGCCCACTTTAAATTCTTTTTCATGACTTTATCTAACCACTTTTCAGATTCTGCAAGAGCATGATCTAATTTTTTTCCTGCTTTTGAAAAAAGACCTGGAGTTTTATCAATAGCGCTACCAAGAACAAATACTCCCGCGCTGCGAATAGGCCTTGGTTTTAAATTTGCAATCTTCTCATCAACAGCCCGAAGTTCATCCCGAATTTCTCGAATACGTCGCTCTGCTTTATTCTGACTTGTTTCTTTTCTTGATGTGCGATCTTTCAGACGTCTTTGAATTTCCTCAACAGAAAGTTCTGCGGGTTCAACCGCAGCAGGAACATCATGCCCCGCATCCGGTTTCGTTCCATGTGTATCATGAGAATCAACTTTTGGAGTTGGTTCGGGATGTGGTGTGTCGTGAGAAGACATAAATAACAATCAATAATTTTACTTATGATCCCACAATTTTTTGCATGGGTCAAAGAAATTGGCAAAAATATGCAAGAGATAGTATCTTAAGTGCATCCCTCTATGGAAACAATTCGTAGCTACGACAAACTGGAATCGTTTGTCAAAACACATTATCCGGACCCCGATCTCATCACACTTCGCCGAGCGTATGACGTCGCAGAAGCGGCTCATGCAGGCAAGTTGAGATTAACCGGGCAACCCGTTATCACCCATCCGCTCGCTGTTTCGTATAAACTCGCGGAAATGGGACTGCACCTCAACGTCGTTTCGGCGGGGTTGCTTCATGATGTCGTAGAAGATTCAGCTGTGACCATTGAAGATCTCCGCGCTCAATTTGGAGATGACATTGCCTCGCTTGTAGAAAGCGTCACCAAACTGAAACACACCGTCAAATATGTTGGAGAAGAACGCTATGCGGAAAACATGAGAAAAATGTTTCTTGCGATGGCTGCCGATGTACGCGTCGTGTTCATGAAATTTGCCGATCGCCTTCACAATCTTCAAACACTCTACGGACAACCAAAAAACAAACAACTTCGCATCGCACGAGAGTCTCTTGAGATTTACGCTCCTATCGCCGGACGTCTCGGGATGAGTGAGATCAAAGGAGAACTAGAAGACGCGTCATTTTCCTACTTACTCCCAAAAGAATACCAAGACGTTAAAGCGCAAATGGAAATTAAAGTCCGTGAACGTGGAGCACGTGTCAGTCGCATCATCGATCAAACAGAAAAAATGATGACGACAAATAACCTCGAAAATTTTCAAATCTATGGCCGCGTCAAACGTTTGTACAGTTTATACAAAAAGATGCAACGCTACGATAACGACATAGAAAAGATTTACGATTTGATTGCTGTACGTGTCGTCGTTGAAGATGTCGAGGACTGTTACGCCACACTCGGAATGATTCATCAAATGTTTCGTCCTCTTCCAGGACGTATCAAAGATTACATTGCGCAACCAAAACCAAACGGATATCAATCCTTACACACAACAATTTTTGCAGAAGATAAAACGATCGTAGAGTTTCAAATCCGAACGATGGAAATGCACGAGCTTGCAGAATACGGTGTCGCCGCCCACTGGAGATATAAAGAAGACGGCACACAAGATTTGAAAAATACGCGATGGATGGAGGAATTGATTCAAATTCAAAAAGAATTGGAAACAAAAAAAGATTTCATGCAGCAGCTTGAAATCATGAAAATTGAAGTATTCCGTGATCGCATCTTTGTTTTCACTCCAAAAGGTGATGTGATCGATCTTCCGGAAGGTGCAACACCGATCGACTTCGCTTATGCAATCCATTCCCAAATCGGAAACAAATGCACTTCCGTGCGTGTGAACGATGTCGTGAGAAACTTAGATGTTACCCTCAGATCTGGAGACATCATCGAAATCATCACAAACAAGGATCGTCGCGGTCCAAATCCGGACTGGCTCAAATTTGCAAAAACGCATCACGCAAGAAGTAAAATTCGCGATGCAACACGTTCCAACATGCGCCAATGGCTTTCGGGAATGTTAAAAAAGAAATAAAATCTTCGCCCAAAAAAAATAACCTCGACAACATGTCGAGGTTATTTTTTAATCAGATAATCGTTCTAATAATTCCATGAGTTCCGGTCGAGAATAAAAGGTAATGCAAATTTTTCCACGACCGGCAGATTCTTGAATTTCCACTTTCGTTCCGAGAATCTCACGCAATCGTTTTTCGTGAGCCGCAATATTTGGATCTTTTGGAACAGGAGAAGAGACATGTTTTATCTTTCCGGAAACACGCGCTTCAACCTGTCTTACGGTCACTCCCCCGTTCAACATTTGTTCAAACAGTTCATGTTGTTTTTTTGAATCTGTTTCCGCAAGCAACGTGCGTGCGTGAGATTTCATGATACGACCTTCTTTCAACGCTTCCAAAATATCACTTGGTAAATCGAGTAGACGTACAATGTTTGCAACGTTCGAACGACTCTTACCCACACGTAGAGCAACTGCATCTTGCGTAAGATTAAATTCATCGATAAGCGCACGGTATGCAATCGCTTCTTCCACGGCATTCAAATCCTGACGTTGAATATTTTCAATGAGGGCGAGCTCCAACTTCTGTTGTTCTGTTGCATCACGGACGATCACCGGAACCGTTTTTAATCCGACGATTCTTGATGCACGCAAACGACGTTCTCCGGCAATCAATTCATATCGACCATTTGATCGAGTTACAACGAGTGGTTGTAGAATTCCATGTTCTTTTATGGAACCGATCAAATCCTCAAGATCTGTTGGGGAAAAATAAATACGCGGCTGACGCGGGTTTGCTTGAATTTCATCTACACCGACCTCTAAAATTTCCTTGTGTGCAGAAGGAATAACTTGCTCTGTAAATGTTTGTTTTTGCGGAATCAGTGAACCAAGGCCTTTACCGAGAGCGGGACGCATGTTCATAGAAAAAAATTAAAGAGCACCTTGTTCACGGAGAATGAATTCTTTTGCCAAACGTTCATACGCTTTGGCCGCCTTAGAGGATGGATCGTATCCGAGAATCGTTTTCCCAAACGACGGAGCTTCCGCAAGACGAACACTGCGAGGAATCACGGAACGAAAAATTTTATCTGGAAAATAACGGTAGAGTTCCTGCAAAACTTCTTTAGAAAGTTTTGTGCGGGAATCGTACATCGTAATAACAGCTCCCATGATTTCCAAATTCGGTTTTAAATTTTCTCGAACAAGATTCACGGTATTCATGAGATCCGTAAGTCCCTCAAGTGCATAAAATTCTGCTTGCACAGGAATCAGAACGGAATCCGAAGCAACCAAACCGTTGATCGTCAACATTCCGAGTGAGGGTTGATTATCAATCAAAATATAATCGTAGTCATTACGAACCTCGAGAAGGGCTTTGCGCAAAAAGTGTTCGCGCTCCTCTGCATTCACAAGTTCTGCGGATGCTCCCGCAAGGGCTCCTG
>CALQZE010000033.1 GCA_943348955.1 Candidatus Uhrbacteria bacterium RIFOXYB12_FULL_58_10
CAATCACTGTTTTCATGTCATGGATCGAATCATCATAAACAAGTGTGTTCAGCGCGAGATAGCACTTCACGTTTGCTATATGACAAATTTTTGCAATCTCTCGCAAGTCATCGATCGTAAACGCTGCGGCCGCGTTGGCTCGCATATTAAATCCAACAACCCCAAAATAAACAGCATCGCACCCAGCTTTGATGGCTGCGTGCAACGCTTCATAGGATCCAGCCGGTGCGAGTAATTCAATTTTTTCCATAAACTATTCCATCGAAATCATCTGAAATCCTTTTTCTTGAATTTCTTCTTTTGATCAAAATTTTTCGAGTGCATTCATGGGAAGTTTCGTTACACACGTCACCGTTCGTTCAATCGATCTCCCTGTGTATGTTTTTGTTTCCGAATCCCATTCCTCGAGAACAAGTGTATCCCCTTCTGCAACCTCAAAATCATCCAACCGAAACTCCGCCTTCTTTTTCCCTGACACAACCGCTTCATAATACTGCTTCCAAAGTTTCTTTTTGATGATGGCCATACAATTAAACCCCATGACACTTCTTAAACTTTTTGCCACTTCCACAAGTGCACAAATCGTTTCTTCCCACTTTTTCATCTGTCGTTTTACCTGCAACAGCGGAGTGTTCTGAACTTGTTGTTTGTGCCCCCGCAAGCGTGACGCCAGCACGACTAAGTAATGATTGGTTTAATTCTGCTTGCACCTTCATATCAACGGCATGATGTGCGAATTTAAAGAAAGAGAATGTAACTTCTTGATTGATGGCAGAAAGTAATTGCTGAAACATGTCGAATCCTTCACGCTTGTATTCGATAAGCGGATCACGCTGACCGTAACTACGCAAACCAATTCCTGTTCTGAGCGAGGTCATTGCAGACAAATGTTCAATCCAAAGCATGTCAATGCCACGAATCAATGTTGCACGTTCAATGTGATGAAGATCTTTTTTTGTTTCAAACAAATCGTGAAGATGTTGGTAGTGTTCACGAATGACATGCATGATTGATCCGATGATTTTGGAACGTCCCTCTGCAAGATGTTGTTTATCTTGGACCGTATCTAGAGTCATCGCATTCAACGTGGATTTTTCTTCTGAACTCAACGTCACAATCGTATTAACCGTTTCGACAATCTCTTTTACATTCCAATCGGAATGTTCTTTGTGGGATGGCTCTCCATCTGATTTCGGCATGGTTTGTTTTTCCCCCGTGTGAAAAAACACAACCTGTTCCACTTCCCCTTCGATAATATCAAGAACACGCTCTCTTAATGTTTCCGGTTCTTTTTCAAATGCATCCAACACTTCAAGACGACGTCCGTAAATCACTTCACGATGTTTATTCAAAACATCATCATACTCAAGAAGATGTTTGCGGATATCAAAGTTGTGACCCTCAACGCGCATCTGCGCTTTTTCCATCGAACTTGCGACGAATTTATTTTCAATCGGCATGTCATCTGGAATTCCAAGGCGATCCATCATCTCTTTTGCACGATCCGATCCGAAAATACGCATCAGATCATCTTCCATGGAAATATAAAACTGTGTCGATCCAGGATCTCCCTGACGACCGGATCGTCCACGGAGCTGGTTATCGATGCGACGAGATTCATGACGTTCTGTTCCGAGCACATGCAGTCCGCCTAACGCTCGAACTTTTTCTTCTTCCTCCTTTGTCCCAGGATTTCCTCCGAGTTTAATATCCACTCCGCGTCCTGCCATGTTCGTTGCGACCGTTACAGACCCAACATGTCCGGCTTGTGCGATAATTTCCGCTTCACGTGCGTGATTTTTTGCGTTCAAAATTTCATGTTTCACTCCCGCTGTCGTAAGCAATTGAGAAAGTAATTCATTTTTTTCAACCGATGCAGTTCCAACCAAAACCGGTTGTCCTTTTTCTTGTAATTCTTTAATTTCCTGAATGACCGCCTTAAATTTTCCGAGTTCGGATTTATAAACACGATCCGTCAAATCAAGACGAGCGACAGTAACGTTTGTCGGAATTTCCATGACCTCAAGCTCATAAATCTTTGAGAATTCTTCTGCTTCCGTTGCGGCTGTTCCTGTCATTCCGGAAAGCTTGTCATACATGCGAAAGTAATTTTGGAATGTGATGGTTGCAAGCGTCTGACTTTCATTTTGAATCGTCACACCTTCTTTTGCTTCAATCGCTTGATGGATTCCTTCTGAAAATCGTCGCCCTTGCATGAGACGACCGGTAAATTCATCTACAATTAAAACTTCATTATTTTGAACAACGTAGTGAACATCTTTTTGATAGTTCGCGCGTGCACGCAACGCGGAATCAGCGAATCGTTGATAGATTCCTGCTTCAAGCGCGTAAAGATTTTCAATCCCAAGCTGTTTTTCAATCTTTTCAATTCCCGCATCTGTATAGGCGGCTGATCGCAATTTCTCGTCAACGTTGTAATCGTCATTTTCAATAAGTGTGCTCACGATCTGTGAGAGACGAACATACAACTCATTCGATTTTTCTGCCGGAGCGGAAATAATAAGAGGAGTTCGTGCTTCATCAATCAAAATAGAATCGATTTCATCGACGATGGCAAAATGAAGTCCTCGCATAACCGTATCTTGAACCGTAGGTGCCATGTTATCCCGAAGATAATCAAATCCGTACTGATTGTTTGTTCCGTAAGTAATATCTGCTTGATAAGCGGCACGACGATCAACGGGACGCAAAAAATCTTCACGAACGTGAAACGAGTCTGTGTCCGTGGATTCTTCCGGATGTTTAAATTCAGGATCGTAAAGCAAACCACCTTCATGTTGAATGACTCCGACAGACATTCCAAGGAATGCAAAAATCTGGCCCATCCAAACAGCATCACGCCGAGCCAAATAATCGTTAACTGTCACAAGGTGACATCCTTTACCTTCAAGTGCGTTTGCGTACAAAGCAAGCGTCGACGTTAACGTCTTCCCTTCTCCTGTTCGCATTTCCGCGATCATGCCGCGATACAAGACAATTCCGCCCATGAGCTGAACATCAAAGTGACGTTGACCAATGGAACGCTTTGCTGCTTCACGGACAACGGCAAACACTTCATGCAAAAGACTGTCGACACTGCGACCCTCTGCAATTTGCTCACGAAAAGAAATAGTCTTTTGTTTAAGAGCTTCATCTGAAAGCATGGATACTTCCGGCTCAAATTTGCCAATCAAATCAACTTCGCGACGTAAATCCGCGACAACCTTCTTGTTCGGATCTCCAAAAATAACATTCAAGAATTTACTCATACGGCGCCATTATTGTCGCAAAATTAAAAAAAAGCAAGACACGCCGTTCATGAACGGCGTGTCTGTCTTATTCTTTTCCTGGTCTAACTGTACGTTTAGCTTGATCAACGAATTTTTCCTTTCTGTCTTGCAATTGTCTTTTTATATCATCGCGGGCAACATCGATTGCTTTATACAGATCTTCTTCTGTTGCTTCTGAGCGAAAAACATCCCCAGGAATAGCGAGCTGCATTTCTGCGCGAAAGAAAGGGCCCTTTGCGTGATGGTTCGTTGTCTTTCCCACTTCAACGCGCAACTCAGCTGCAGGCTCAAAGTTTGTGGTCAATTTCTCAAGCATGTCGATCCGTTCATCAATATATTTTTTAATTCCGTCTGTAAGATCCATGTTCGTTCCAAGAAGAGAGATCAGGTTCATAAAGTCATGATTACAAATTAGGTAATGTGAATCCTACGTATTGTACCTCCTCTTGTAATTGAATGCCAAACGTATTTCTTGCTCTCGTTTTCACAAAAGCGATAAGCTGAACAACATCATCTGCGGTTGCCGCTCCGGTATTCATGAGAAAGTTTCCATGTTTTTCACTGATCTTTGCTCCACCGATCTGCATTCCCTTTAAATCCAACTGGTCGATGAGCCAACCGACGGACACCCGTCGGTTGTTGCTCATCTCTAAAGGTAAATCGTATTTTGTTTCCAATCGTTGCAATTCGTCACTGCTTTCAATTTCGTAATTTTTAAACATGCATCCTGCAGAACCCGCATCATAAGGCTGTGACGCTTTTCTGCGTGCAAGAATTGTATTCATCTTTTCTTTGATGATCATTGCATCACCTTGTTCTAATTCAAACGTTGCAGAAAGAACGATATCGGACGAATGTTTAATGAAAGATTCGCGATATCCAAATACAAGTTCTTCCTTTGAACGTTTTATCACTTGACCGTCGATTAAAACTTCTGCTTCGATCAAATAATCTTTTGTTTCTCCACCAAAACAACCAGCATTTCCACGAACGGCACCGCCAACGGTGCCAGGTAATGAGATAGCCCATTCCAAACCGGATAGTCCCGCATCTCCAACCGTTCGGGCAAGCATGGTCATAAGCACTCCTGCCTCTGCTCTAACATGCATTCCATTCAATGTAATTTCACGCATGGCTATTTTAATCACGATTCCGTCAAATCCCTGATCACTCACAAGTGTATTCGATCCGCCTCCGAACACAAAAATTTTACAATGAAATTTATTGGCGATTTCCATGGCTTGTTTTAATTCAAGAACAGATTTCACTTCCACAAAAAACTTCGCAGGACCGCCAATGCGAAAATTTGTATGATGACTCATGCGTTCCTGCTCTTTTAAACGTTCCCCGAATATTGTGCGTAATTCTTGAGACATTTCCATAATACAGACAGTTTATCGTGTTTCGATCGAAATTGGAAGAATAAAAAAACTGAGCTATGGAAACTCAGTTGAGCCTACTTCAGTCCGGACAGTCCGCACGAATCCAGAGGTCCCATTTGGTTTTGACATCCTCTGGCAACGGGACGATTCCTTCCCTGGGCGACAAGGCGTCGAGACAAATCCGAGGAAGATCTTCACCGTTCTGCGCCTGCGAAGGCCTCAGATAGATCGTTCGCAAACCTTCGAGTTCAGCAAACACGGAATCGTCAAAACCTGGCTTGACCTGCCACTTGCCGGAGTCGAAGATGATCTGCCTCGAGTGGTCCTGAGTTGCGACGAGCACGCCATCGATGGATTTCTTACCATCAGGCGTCAGAAAGTAGACACCGACCACCGTTCCGTCCCGACGCATGTAATGGCTATACAGCCTTTGGGAAAAATTCACATTCGCCACGACTCACCTCCCGTTCGACCACATCGACATGAAACAGCTCCATGATCGATGAAGAAATCTAACGGAAAAGAGTCGATCCGTCAAGTGTCAAACAAAAGCAAATACAAAAACCGAGCCTTGACTGAGACTCGGTTTTATCTTCAACAAAGATCTCTTGCGACAGAATCAATATCCCCTGCCCCCATCACGATCAAGACATCATTCGATCTCACAATAAGTTCGAGAGCAGACTTCACATCATCAAAGTTTTGCGAAAAGATCACGTGTGCGTCTGGATGTTCCTTTTTAATTTTCTCAACAATTAACCTTGACGACATTTCGTGTTCTTCATTTCTGCCAGCGACATCATAGATCTCTGCAACGATCGTTTCGTCTGCGAGTTGAAGCACATCAACGAATCCATTGAATAATGATTTGGTTCTTGAATGTTGATGTGGTTGAAAACACAGAATGATTCTGCGACCCGGGAAAAATTCTCGTGCAGCTGCAATTGTCTTTTCAACAGCGGTTGGATGATGACCGTAATCTGAAATCACATCCGCCTCGTGCCAAGAACCGACGCGCTCAAATCGGCGCCAGATGCCGGGAAATGTTTCCATCACACGAACACACGTTTCAAATGGAACACCGAGTTCCATCGCGG
>CALQZE010000034.1 GCA_943348955.1 Candidatus Uhrbacteria bacterium RIFOXYB12_FULL_58_10
ACGTCTGTCGGTTTTCAAATCGGACCTCGATTGAATGCTGCAGGACGCATGAAACATGCAAGCGACGCTCTTGAATTGTTGATTGAAGAAGATGAAACGGTTGCGATAGAGAAAGCGATAAAACTGCAGGAGATCAATAAATCACGACAAGTACGTTCCGAAGAAATGTATAAAGAAGCAAAAGAACTTCTTGGAGATGCGACAGATATTCGATGCATCATTCTTGCAAAAGAAGGATGGGGAGCGGGACTTGTTGGACTTGTTGCAGGAAAATTGATGAATGAATTCAATGTTCCTGTGTTTGTGTTTGGAAAAGAAGGTGAAAATTATGTTGGTTCCGGACGCAGTAATGCCATTGTCGATTTAATGCCCGCACTTCATGCATCGTCACTTCATCTTGATAAATACGGTGGACATCCGCAAGCATGCGGATTGTCGATCAAAGGCGATGAAAATTTTTCGCTCGCGACATCGATCATGCGACAAGCCATCGAATCTGCTATTGAGACGGCAGATTTATCACCGACGTGTGCTGTTGATGTTGAGATCGCTCTTGATGATGTTTCGTGGTCGCTTTTCGAAGGTGTTGAACGTTGCCGTCCGCATGGAATGGGAAATCCACCACCATTGTTCACCTCTTATCGTGTTCGTGTGGTTGCCTTAAGTACGGTTGGTGCGGATGCAAAACATTTGCGTCTGACGGTTCAATCAACGCGTGGTAAAATATTGAAGATGATTGGTTTTAAGTTTGGAGAATGGATCGGAAAGATTCATTTGAATGATGAAATTGATGTTCTGTTTGAAATATCTGTAAATGAATGGAATGGAAATAGAGAACTTCAGGGAAAAGTTGTTGATTTGAAATTATCAGAATAACCTTACGTATGCCGCACAAATACGAACATATTCGCATTTATTCAGACGGAGGGTCGCGTGGTAACCCAGGTCCTGCGGCTTCCGGAGCGGTTTTAAAATCCATGAACGGATCTATTGAAGGCGAAACAATTGCAACAGCATCAAAGTATCTTGGTCATGACACAAATAATCAAGCAGAATATACGGCGATCATCATCGGACTTGAGAAAGCAAAAGCTCTTGGAGCAATGGCAGTCGAGCTTTATATGGATTCAGAACTTGCTGTGAAGCAATTGAAAGGAGAATATCGCGTAAAGAATCCGGAGATTGCAAAACGATTTTTGGAAGTAAAAAATTTATTGACGCAATTCGATCACGTAAAAATCAAACACGTTCGTCGAGAATTGAATAAAGAAGCGGATGCGATCGTGAATGAAGTATTAGATGAGAAGTCGAGAAGTTAGAAGTCGAGAAGTTATGAAGAAAGGGTTGTGATGTTTTCCACTTTTCAACTTCTCTTTTCGACTTCTTCTATGTTATAATCACATCACTATGGGATTATTTGGAGGATCAAAAAAGAATACCTATCTTGGCGTCGATATTGGCGGAAGCAGTATTAAAGTTGTCGAACTCGCCAATGAAAAAGGACGTGCACGTTTAATGACGTACGGATATTTAGAACTTCCGTTGCAGGATGGGGGCGATGGTTTGTTAGATCAACCAAAAAAAGCTGGAGAGTTGCTTGCGCAAATTTGTAAAGAATCGGATGTAAAAGCAACGCAAGCCATGACCGCACTTCAAACAGCAAATGTTTTCTCTACAATTCTTGCGCTTCCAAAATCAAAAGATCCAAAACAACTCAAACCGCTTATCGATGTTGAGTTGGCAAAGTTGGCACCTCTTCCTGTTTCAGAAATGATCACATACTCGACGTTTATTGATGGAGAAAAAAAAGAAGTCGAGAAGCCGAGAAGTCAAGAAGTTGAGAAGGATGGTGTCGTAAAGAAGAATGTAAAAGATAAATTTACACGCGTCCTTGTGACAGGTGCGGCAAAAACGTTGGTTCAAAAGTATATTGATGTCTTTAAAATAGCAAAGTTGAATTTACAAGCGATTGACACAGAATCTTTTGCTCTTATTAGAGCATTGATCGGAAAAGATAAAGGAGCGATCATGATTTTGGATTTAGGATCGCGTCGTACGAATTTGTTTGTTGTTGAGAAGGGGATTCCGTTTGTCGCACGCAGTATCAACCTTGGTGGAGATTCTGTTACCAAGCGGATTGTGGAACAAATGCAAATGAATGAAGAAGATGCAGAACGCGCAAAACGTGATCTCGGGATCGCTGGTAATGGCGGAACAGGCGGACTTCCAAAAATTTTGGAACCGATCATGCAACCGATTGTGAATGAAATCCGTTTTGCATTTCAATTGTATGCAAATATGGAACTCACAGAAATCAAACGTGTTGAAAAAATCATTTTAACGGGCGGATCATCTCATTTGCCGCACATTCCAGAATATCTTTCTGAAACATTAAACATGAATGTCTATCGCGGTGACCCTTGGGCGCGTGTAGTCTATCCAAAAGATTTAGCAACTGTTCTTGAAGAAATTGGTCCGCGTATGGCGGTTGCTGTCGGACTTGCGATGCGAGAAATGGATTAATATGCCAAAAAAGAAACCTTCTATTCTTATCATCGATCCGGATACGCATCTTGCGGATATTTTACATGCGCGTTTTCAGTTGGAAGGTTGGACGACACGCGTTGCAAAATCCATTGAACAAGCGAAGAAAATGCTTGTGCGGAAAACAAGTGATCTCGTTTTGCTTGATCCGGCTCATGAATCAGAATCGCAAACACGAGCACTTGAACTCATTGATGATACAGCAGACCGCGCACGCAAGTTAATCGTTTACACAGGAGCCCTCACACGCGGTGCGCAAACTCTTTGGAAACAGTCTCCTGCTTCCGCTGTCATTCGAAAAGGAGAACATTCCGTTTCTGATTTTGTAAAAAAGATCAAAAAAATTCATTCGCTCTAATTTTCTTGTATGGAATCTGGTCAACCAAAAGTCTCAGTACTCGAAATTCTGATCGTCGTCGCCATCATCGGTCTCATTGGTGTGCTTGCGACATTTGCCGTGAATACCGCACGTTCAAAGACTCGAGATGCAACACGTATTTCAAATGTACGTCAGATTCAATCGGCACTTGAAGATTTTTTTAACGAAAGCAATACGTATCCGGCAGGCGAGACGTTACCTCTCGGAGATTCTGCAACGAGTGCTTGTCTCGGTGTGAGTGGTTTTCTCGGAGATTGTTCTTCCGAGAAATCGATCATCATCCGAACCGTTCCTCGCACATTTGAAGACGGGTTAAATGGCGTTGTGACATGTGGAACACCAACGCGTAACGCGTTTTGTTACACTTCGATGAATGGCGGAGACGCTTACGCTATTCAGTTCGAGCTTGAAAACGCTCTTCCAACGGTTGGATTGCGTCAAGGTGTGAATTGTGCCATGCCGGGAAAGATGCAAGCCGGAAATTGTCAGTAAATCATTTTCATTTTTCATAGAAAAAGATCGAGTTTTCCGCAAGACTCGATCTTTTATTTTATGCTACAATATCGACACTATGATAAAGATTGAAGCCAAAACCCGCATAGATAAACTTCGTGCGGTGATTGAAGAACATCGCTATGCATATCACGTGCTCGACAAAGAAACGATGTCGGACGCGGCTTTGGATTCGCTGAAACATGAATTGTATAAACTTGAACAACAGTTTCCAGATTTGATTACCGTCGATTCTCCAACACAGCGTATCGGTGGGGAACCACTTTCCAAATTTGAGAAGATTGAACACAAAACACGCATGCTCTCGATGGAGGATGTGTTTACGCTGGACGAATTCAAAGAGTGGTATATTCGTGCTCAAAAAGTTTCAGGAGCTCGAGAGATTGCCTTATTTTGCATGCCAAAGATTGATGGTCTCGCTGTTTCGCTTGTGTATCAAGACGGAGTTTTGGAATATGCGGCAACGCGTGGAAACGGATCGATCGGCGAAAACGTGACAGAGAATATCAAAACAATTGAAGCGATTCCACTTCGACTTCATGAACAACAATTGAAATCAGGAATAGAATCGCGAATTGAAGTGCGAGGAGAAATCTATTTTCCTGTGGATGCATTTGAAAAATTCAACAAGCAAATGGAAAAAGAAGGAAAAGCAATTTTTGCAAATCCCCGCAATACGGCTGCGGGATCCATTCGTCAGTTGGATCCAAAAATTACCGCGACGCGTGGATTAGCGTTCGTTGCCTGGGAACTCGTTTCTGATCTTGGACAGAAGACCGCGGAAGAGTCGTTTGACTTGTTAAAGAAGCTCGGATTTAAAACGGCACCAGAAGCAAGATTGTGTTTGTTGTCTGTCGATGTTGAGAAGCAATGGTTTTCGCTTCAAAAGAAACGCAGCAAGATGAATTTCTGGATCGATGGAATGGTCGCACGTGTAAATGATGTTTCGCTCTTTCAAAAACTTGGTGTTGTCGGAAAAACGCCGCGTGGATTAGTTGCATGGAAATTTCCCGCAGAAGAAGCAACGACGATCGTAAAGAAGATCGAGTGGTTTGTTGGACGAACGGGCGCACTGACACCTGTTGCGTTGTTAGAACCAACGTGGATCGGTGGAACAACGGTTCAACATGCGACATTGCATAACATGGATGAGATTGATCGATTAGATGTTCGTGTTGGGGACACCGTGATTTTGTTTAAAGCGGGCGATATTATTCCAAAGATCAAAGAAGTTGTAAAAAAATTGCGACCACAGGGAACGCACGCCGTTTCATTGCCGACGCATTGTCCCGTCTGTGGATCGTCTGTTTGTCGAACAGAAGGGGAGGTTGCTATTTATTGTGCAAATCCTGCTTGCAACGCGCAAGATCTCGAAGCAATTTTACATGCGGCGCGAGCGTTTGAAATTGACGGTCTTGGTCCGGCGATTATTCAAACACTTCATGAACATCACATTATCAATCGTCCATCTGATCTGTTTCTTTTGAAGCCGGATGATCTGATCGGACTCGAAGGGTTCGCAGATCTTTCGTCGAAGAAGCTTGTCGAACAAATTCAATTGCGCAAACATATCACTCTTGCAAAGTTCTTGCTCGGTCTTGGTATCCGTAACGTCGGAGAGCAAACAGCGATTGATCTTGCAAATTATTTTGTGACATTGACTAAATTTCTCGAGTCGACGGCTGAGTCGTTGAAAGATGTGGAAGGTGTTGGAGAAATTGTTGCGGAGAGTGTGGTCGAATACGTAAAACAACAACATCACAAAGATCTAATCACGGCTTATCTTGAAAACGGAGTGATCGTTGAATCTGTCAAGAAACAAAAAACATCTCCGTTATTTGAAGGGAAAACGTTTGTGCTTACAGGAACGTTGCTCACAATGGGACGGGATGAAGCAAAAGAGAAAATTCGTGCCCTTGGTGGAAAAGCATCGGGATCTGTGAGTGCAAAAACGGATTATGTGATTGCGGGCGAAGAAGCCGGATCGAAATTAGACGAGGCAAGGAAACTCGGAGTATTGATCTTGTCGGAGAAGGAATTTACAGCTATGATTCTTGAGTAATTGGGCTATTTGAACCATATGATATTTACAGACGACGACGTACGCAAAATTGCCAAGCTTTCACGCCTTCATCTCTCAGATGAGGAAATTCCAACGTATCGAGAACAACTCGGTTCGA
>CALQZE010000035.1 GCA_943348955.1 Candidatus Uhrbacteria bacterium RIFOXYB12_FULL_58_10
TACAGCCCTTCAACACAGAAGAGATCAACTCGAAAACCAAATGCGTGCAGCAGAAGTTCCCGGATCCGCATTTAACCCGGAAACACACATAATCGAGACATCTCCTGAATGGCAGGACAACGTCTTCCAAGATGTTTCAAACGAATCACTCATACACACAGAAGCACGAGACACATCAAATGATACTCAGCAGATGGATGTGATTACTCCAGCAGTTATTGAAGCTCAGAAACAAAAAACATTCATGGCAGAACATGACAGAAATCTTGAACGAACCCGTGAAATAGAAAATATTTCTCAAGATCAAATTGGAGCAAAATTAACAGAAGCTTGGGAAGAAGGAAATGCGTTGGGAAAAAAATTCAAACAATCACCAACAAAAGAAAACCAAGCAGCATTAACAGCAGCAGAAGAAAAATTTACAGCCCTTCAACACAGAAGAGATCAACTTGAAAAACAAATGCGTGCAGCAGAAGTTCCCGGATCCGCATTTAACCCGGAAACACCGGAGCAGCAACAGCAAGAAATGGATATCATTCCATCTTCGGAATCAGAACCTTCTGCAGAAAAGGAACCCATTCCTTTCAGTGAAAAAGCGCCCGCTCATTTAATTGACGCATGGAAAACATACAAATCAGAAGATGCCGCAAGAGACTCCTTGGTCAGTTTCGGTGTACCAGAAAAACTGATGAAGAAAGTAAAATCGCTAAAAGAACTTTCCGATATGGCAGATAAAGCCGGAACGTTCTCGCCAACCGGCAAAAAAGTCCGTGATGCTCTGAATAAATTTATTGAACAAGCAAGCATAGAAGCAGCAGACAATAGACGAGACGCAAAAAATAAAAAGAATAAAGACAAAGAAGGTTTCATTCCTCTTCCAACCGTTGAATCCGTTTCAAGAAGAACACAGGCACATGAAAGCATGAGGGAAAACGCTTTGAAACCAGCAACCCCAAAAATCGATGCGCGGCTTGGAAAAGAAATTCCAACACCAATTCCAGATACACCAGTACCAGAATCTTCCGCAGATAAGCGAGCAAGGATGCAAAAAGAAGCCGGAATATTAGCAGCGGAATCACTAAAACTTGAAACAAAAGCACGAGAAGATAAAGCAGAATTAAGAAGACAAGAAGATGAGGCCTTTCGAGAAGAAAGTCGTAAATTCGATGAAACTTTTGATGAACGTTTGAAAGCTCATCTCGAAGCAAATCCAGATCTTAAAGACACTGAGGATCAACCAGAACATCTGCACCGAACAGAAACAGTGAATGGAATTAAATTCGAATTGAACCAAAGCCCAAATGGAACATACGAAATGAATCTTCCTCAAACAGCTGGTTCACATCAGCCATACTCTGTCGATTTAGGGAGCAATCCTTATCTTGCAAAAGAAGCGATGGCATACGCAAAAAAATACGTGATTGATCATCCAGATGAAATTGGGAAACCAGAAAATATCGGAGTTCTGTATGAAGAAGCAGGAAAACGATTACAAACATTGGAACAACAAAATGGAGATTATGCAAAACTCATGGGAGTAGATTCATCAACGCTTGAATCCGCACGGGCAGCTTTCGAAGCTCTCTCTCCAAGAGATCGTCGAGATCAAGAACTTCCTGCAACCTGGAATGACGTGATCAATCCAAAGAAACCATCTTTCTTACAACGAACGTTTGGAAACCCAAAACGAGAACGAAAACAACTCTTCGAGAAGATTAAGACATTGCAACCAGCAGAATAAACTTAAAACACACCCACTCGGGTGTGTTTTAAGTTTGCTTATTACATTGGAAACTTAGATTCAACTAATGCCTTCTCAATAATTTCACTTGCAGGAATAACGATTCCAGCTTCTTGACCAAAAACTTTCACCTGAATATCTCCCCCATCCACTTCTTTTTGTCCGACGACAATCGTCCATGGAATTTTCATTCCGGCTGCATCGCGAATTTTCTTTCCGACTTTCTCGTTCGAAGAATCCACTTCAACGCGCAAGCCCGCGTCTTCAAGTTTATCTGCGAGTTCTTGTGTAAACGGAATGAAAGATTCACTGACGCTTGCGAGTCTGATTTGCACAGGCGCAAGCCAGAACGGAAATGATCCGGCATAGTGCTCAATCAATACTCCCAAGAATCGTTCAACGGAACCGAGGATTGCACGGTGGATCATCACAGGACGCTTAATTTCGCCGTCTGCATCGTGAAACTCGAGCGCAAAGCGTTCCGGGAGGTTGAAGTCGAGCTGAACGGTTGCAAGCTGCCAATCGCGACCAATCGCATCGGTTGCGATGAAATCAATCTTTGGTCCGTAAAAAGCCGCTTCACCGATTCCAAGTTCGAAATCTTTTCCGAGTTCTGTAAGTAAATCTTTCAATTGACCAACCGCTTTTGTCCAAACTTCCACTCCACCCAAATACTTTTCTGGGTGTTCCGGATCATCAACAGACAATCGAATACGAAGTGGCATGCCGAATGCGGCGTAAAACTTTGTGATAATGTCGTAAATTTTCAAGACTTCTTCTTTGACTTGATCCGGACGAGCAAAAACGTGTGCATCATCTTGCGTAATCGATCGAACACGTGTAAGTCCGGCGAGTTGCCCCGTATTCTCATCACGATACACCGTCGTTGCTTCTGCAAATCGCAAAGGCAAATCACGATAGCTACGCATCTTGGACGCGTAAATTTGCGTGTGGTGCGGACAGTTCATCGGTTTCAAAACGAATTGATCATCCGTCTTTTTGCTTGAGACATGAAAAATATCATCCATGAATTTATCCCAGTGTCCGGATGTTTTGTACAAATCCGCTTTCGCCAAGTGAGGAATCCAAACGCGTGAGTATTTGTGCGGTTTCATCAATGCAGACACGAATGCCGTAAGTGATTCACGCATCGCGGTTCCTTTTGGCGTGAACATGGGAAGACCGGAACCAACGAGTGCCGAATACGTGAAGAGTTCGAGTTCTGCCCCGAGTTTACGATGATCACGTTTCTTTGCTTCTTCCATCATGACAAGATAGGCGTCTAATTCTTGTTTTGTTTCAAAGCATAATCCGTAAATGCGTTGAAGTTGTGGATTCTCTTCCTTACCACGCCAATACGCACCCGCAAGCTTCGACAAACTAAATGCACCAATCTCTTTTACGTTTGCTACGTGAGGACCGCGACACAAATCCACGAATGATCCTGTTTTATAAATCGTTGCAACGTCCGGTCTTGTTGCGTCAATATCTTGAGCTTCTTCTGCGTTAATCTTCGTTGTCCCCTTTTCTTTCAGATCTGTCAGAAGTTCAACTTTAAATTGCTGAGAACGATCACCAAAGAATTGGATTGCGTCCGTAATCGACATTTCTTCTCGGACCATTTCATGACCTTCCGCAATGACTTTACGCATTTCTGCTTCGATGGCCGGCAATGTTTCCTCTGAGATCGGAGTTGGAAACAGGATATCGTAAAAGAATCCATTCTCAACAACAGGACCGACACCAAACTTTGCATCCGGGTAAAGTCGCTGAACTGCGGCGGCGAGCACATGAGCCGCTGTGTGACGCATGGCGTGTAATTTTTCTTCATTCATATGTGGTGCAAATAAAAAACCCGATTCACCTTAATTAAGTTGAATCGGGATCCATCGAAAATTGATGACGGACGGTTCCACCCGAATTGTCGTGAGGATATCTCCCTCAACGACCGCTCTTTTGAATCAGATTGCTCGGAAGGTTGTACACACAGATCCGTTGCCCCAAGAACTCACAGCCACGATTCTTGGTCTCTTTTGGACAGATTTGCGAGCGTTTCCTTCTTCATTGCTTTTTCAGGATATCCTTCTCAGTTTCTTTCGTCAACTTATTTCAGCAAGATATTAATATGGTCTTTTAAACGAGGAACACACTTGATCCAAAAAGGGAAAAACTGAACATCAACGGAAGAAGCAACACCGTCCTTTATCAAAAGTTCTTGAACTTGCTGTGCGTTCAAACCAATAAAACGACTTGGATCCAAAGCCTTGCTTGTACGTGTCGTAATGATGCGACCATTCAAGTGTGCGAGAAGACTTGCTGTTTTTTGTTTAAGATCCACTTGTTCGATCGTCACTTTCATGGTTGAAACATCTGTTCCGGAAATATCCTGACCTTGTCCGACTCCTTCATACACATGTTGAGCCATCAATTTTGTCAGGGATGTTCGGTCGTAGAAAACGCCCGTTACAGAAACAGTAAGGGTTACATCGTAAGATTTTGATTCTGTATCCGGCTTAATACTTGTTTTTTGATCTGTGATTTCAGCTGTAAATTCCTCTCCGTCTAATTTACCGCCGGATTGAGCGCGCAACATATCTTTTGCGTCATTCAAGATCTCTTCTTGCGTTGCTTTTATGGATGCGTCCAATTCATCTTGACCAACAACCGCAACAATTTGTTCTCCTCCTGTAAATGCTTCTTTACTATCTGCGTAAATAGAAGCTTGTTTTACTTCATTCAATCCTGGAATCGTAAAATGTGATGGAGCAATATCTCCCGAGACTCCCGCTTTGTCTGCATGAACGGCAACAATGACAGATCCGGCCGCAGGAACGTTCACCGTTTTATCTAATCGAAACAAGATTCCATCCTTGGTCAACAAACGTGTCGTTGCGATAAGTGCTTGGGGTGATGAACTTTTATTTGTAATAACAACATTTCCTTTTGAAATTCCCTCAACCTTCTTTGCCCCCGCACCCGTTGGAGCAAATGTTTTTGTTTTCGCTAAAGATCCATTAACCACTGTTCCTCTGATATCCGTTGGATCAACCGGATTTAAAGCCGTATGAACGATCAAGTCTGACGTAAATTCTTTTTGAACAGGTGTGATTTTAATCGTTGCTTCAACCGTTGATAAATAAATGACTGTTACAAGAACAACGGAAACAACGCAAATAAATGCGAGCGCAATACGTCGATACAAAACAAGTGATACAACATTATTTGTGGGAGCTTCACGTGTTTCTCTTTCAACAGACCTCGTTGCAACGCGGCGAACAGGCACACGTTTTTTTGTTGCTGTTTTTTTTGTGACCATATTACTGATAGTGTAACACAAAAGTGGTGGAGTGAAGAAGTGGTGGAGTGAAGGTGTTGGAAAGCTTTTGAAGGAAAGAGGTAAATCGTTCCATCATTTTACATTCCAAACCCAACTACTCTTTAACTCCGACACTCCACCATTCCTTCACTCCACCACTTTTTATTTTTCAAGCGACACATTCTGCGCTCCGACGACACTCGACAACTCACGCAACAATCCTTCAGTCGGCGAAACGCGATATTCTGTTTCGATACGGCGCATGGTCGAACCGGATTCAACGAGTAAGCAAACGGGCGTTGCTCCAGGTTTATCAAGCAGCAATGCGCGAACAGCTTCTACGGTTTCTGGTGTGGATTTTCCTTGCAATTTGATAGCCAAATATTCTTTTTTCTGTGGAGGTGGCGCATCCACAACAGAACCTCCGGAAGAAACTTCAGATGGATA
>CALQZE010000036.1 GCA_943348955.1 Candidatus Uhrbacteria bacterium RIFOXYB12_FULL_58_10
CACGCGATTTTCTCCAATCATGGGCACCATATCCGTCACTGTTGCGATCGCAACCAGATCAAGCAACCATTTTTCCTGACCATGAGGAAAAAACGCGCCTCGTTTACGCGCTTCATCGTAAAGAGCGCTCGCAAGTTTAAAGGCAACTCCCGTTCCGCACAATAATTTATTTGGAAACGTTTCTCCCGGAACAAGTGGATGAATCAGAATCGCCGACTCTGGTAATTCCTTTGGCATCGTATGATGATCGCAAACGATCGTATCGATTCCAGATTCTTTTGCGCGATCAATCGCCGGTTTATTTGAAATTCCGCAATCGACTGTGATAATCAATTGTGTTTTGTCTTTTAATTGTTCCGCCGTTTCAACGGAAAATCCATATCCCTCCAATTCACGATGCGGAATATAAGAATTGATTAACGATGAATCATATTTCATCGCACGAGCAATTTCTCGGAGAGATGAAATCAAAACAGCAGATCCACACACACCGTCTGCATCATAATCTCCATGCACGGTAATCGTCTCGTGATTTTCAAACGCTTTAAATACACGTTCAACCGCTTTTGGCATTTGCGTAAACAAAAGCGGAGCGTACGTATCACGACTCCAATCGGGTCCTAAAAAGACATCGATCTCTTCTTGTGTCTTTAATCCGCGGTTATAGAGTAATTGCAAAAGCACCGGATGAAGTTCCGGGAATTGCGCAAAAAATGTCTCCGGTGCTTTTTCCGAAATGACCCAGCGTTTATTCATACATGAAGGTCATATTATCTGTCACTCTATCAAAATCCCATGGCAACCGATGATAAAATCATGCTGAGTGTAACCATGATAACAACAACGATCCAAAAAATACGAAAGATTTTTTTCTTTTTCATATTAATCTCTTTTTAATACTTTCAAATAAGCGTCGGTTGGAATGGTGACACGACCTCGACCGAATTCTGCCATACGTGCTTTTCCTTTCTTTTGTTTTTCAAGCAACTTACGTTTACGTGTCACGTCCCCCCCATACAAACCAGACGTCACATCTTTACGCACCGCAGAAATTTGTTCGGATGCAATCACTTTGCCGCCAATCATCGCTTGCAATTTTATCACAAAGTTTTCTCGTGGAATGGAATCTTTAAGTGCTTTGACAATTCGGCGACCGGATCGTTCTGCTTCATTGCGATACACAAGTGTTGCAAACGCTTCTACCGGCTCTTCCGCAACAAAAATATCCAACTTCACAACATCCGCCTCACGATAATCCAAAAGATCATAGTTAAGCGATGCGTATCCGGCCGTAACACTTTTCAGTTTGTCGTAAAAATCCACAATGACCATCGCAAGCGGCATCTCATAATGGAGAATGGCCCGATTCTCGGAAAGATACTCTGTATTCTTATAAATTCCGCGACGATCTTGCACAAGTTGCATCACTCCACCAACATATTCTGTTGGTGTAACGATGTCTGCCGTAACCCATGGTTCTTCAATGTGATCCAAATGCGAAAAATCCGGGAGTTCAAGCGGGCTTTTAATCATGAAGACTTCTCCGCTTGTTTTAAAAATATTATAAGCAACAGACGGAACCGTTACGACAAGAGAAATACTAAACTCGCGTTCCAATCGCTCTTTCAAAATTTCTAGATGTAACATGCCGAGCAATCCACATCGAAATCCATATCCGAGTGCGGGAGAATGTTCCGGTTCATACACAAGTGCCGCATCATTCAATTTCAAACGCTCAATCGCTTCACGCAATCGAGCAAAGTTATCTCCCTCCTCTGGGAACACGCCGGCAAACACCATTGGTTTCACTTCACGATATCCACCAAGGGATTCAACGTGTGCCTCCGCAAGAGTAATCGTATCACCGACACGACAATGAGAAATTGTTTTAAGTCCGGTTACAACATAACCAATCTGTCCCGTTTCAAGTTCCGGCTTTTCTACACGCCCACCTGGTGTTACGGATCCAACTTCCAAAATCTGAACTTCCGCACCGGTTGCCATAAATCGAATTTTCTCCCCTTTCTTGAAAGATCCATCGATCACACGAACATACGCCATGATGCCACGATAGTCATCATAAAAGGAATCGAAAATAAGTGCGCGAAGCGGTGCATTTACATCTCCCGTCGGTGGAGGAACACGTTCAATGATGCGATCGAGCAGAGCAAGAACGCCTTCACCTGTTTTCCCGCTGACAGCCAAAATTTCTGCGGGATCACATCCGATCAATTTAACCATTTCAACAGCACGATTTGGAATGTCTGCAGCAGGTAAATCAATTTTATTCAAAACAGGGACAATCTCAAGTTCTTCATCAAGGGCAAGGTATAAATTTCCGATGGTCTGCGCCTGAACACCTTGCGTCGAGTCAACCAAAAGCACTGCACCTTCAACAGCGGCAAGTGAACGTGAAACTTCATAATTGAAGTCAACGTGGCCCGGAGTATCAATCAAATTTAACGTATACCCTTTGTAATGCATCTGAGCTGGCGCGAGCTTGATCGTAATTCCACGTTCACGTTCCAGATCCATGGAATCCAAAATCTGCGCTTTCATGTTGCGCTGTTCCACCGTTCCGGTCAGTTCAAGCAAACGGTCTGATAACGTTGATTTTCCGTGATCAATGTGTGCAATGATGCAAAAATTCCGAATGTGAGAAAGGTCGTTCATAACGCGGGTATCGTATCGGAAATCTGGGCGGGCGTCGAGGGAAGAGTTGGGTTTCCCCCAAACAATCCGGACACATCTTCCCAGGTTAAATCTTTAAATCCTTCCGCTGTGTCTGATACCATCGCATCAAAAATAGCTTTCTTTTTTTCCTGAAGCGCAAGAACACGTTCTTCGATTGTGCCTTTTGTTACAAGTTTGTGAACGTTCACCGATTTTGTTTGACCGATGCGATGCGCACGATCCATTGCTTGACGTTCGACCATTGGATTCCACCACGGATCGTACAAGATAACCGTATCCGCTTCCGTAAGTGTAAGCCCTGTTCCGGCAGCCTTGAGTGACAATAAAAAGACAGAGATGTTCGAATCCGTTTTAAATTGTTCGATGACAGTTGCGCGATCGCGCGTTTTCCCTTCAATGGTGACATGTTTGATTTCCATCTTATCCAGTTCCGGACGAATCAGATCAAGCATGGACGTAAATTGACTGAACAACAAAATTTTATGTCCGCCAGAAACAGCTTCACGCACAAGTTCAAGTGCATGCGCCATTTTCCCGGAGACATCTTCACTATGAGACAGTTGTTTATCGATAAGAGCGGGATGATTGCACACCTGACGCAACTTTGTGAGAGCAGCAAGAATCTCAATTCGAGATCGTGCAAATCCTTTTTTCTCCACAGCTGCAATGACATCCGAACGTACGGACGCGAGAACATCCGCGTACAGAGCGACTTGTGTTTGTGTCAATTCACACCAATCCGTTTGTTCAACGCGAGGCGGAAGTTCCGGTGCAACAGATTCTTTTGTTCGTCGAAGGAGAAACGGTTTCACGCGACGTTTTAAATTTTGCAAAGCATTCACATCCGATCGTTCGCGAATCGGTCGTTCAAATCCAAATTGGAAGGTTGTGTGATTTCCAAGGAGACCCGGCATGAGAAAATCGAACAAAGACCACAACTCATGAACACCGTTTTCAAGCGGAGTTCCCGTAAGGGCAAGGCGATGCTTTGTCTGAAGCGTCTTTACGGCAAGGGCTGTTGCGGTTCTTCTGTTTTTTACGTATTGCGCTTCATCTAGAATCGCGTAATAAAACGAAATAGATCGATAGAATTTTGTATCACGTTGAAATAACGAATACGACGTAACAAGTACGTCATATTCTTTTGCATTCTTCAAAATAACCATGCGTTCCGCAGCACTTCCTTCAACCGCAATTATTTTTAATTCAGGAGTGAATCGTTGTGATTCCGCAACCCAAATGGAAATAAGGGTCTTCGGACAAATCACAAGAGACGGAGCCGCATCCGCCGGTCGTTCCGTCGAAAGAATCGCGAGTGTCTGAACGGTTTTTCCAAGTCCCATATCATCTGCAAGAATGCCGCCAAAATGATACTTACGAAGAAACATCGCCCAGGCGACTCCATCTTTTTGATAAGGGCGCAAGACATTTGAAATTTCTTTTGGAATCAATGGTGTTGCGATAAGCTTCCCTTCTTTCACATCACGCAAAAAAACGGCTACGGATTGCGTTGTATCTTTTAAACGAATCTGGTTCGTTTCTTCCGCAAGGAGAGCGAGTTCGATGGCTCGAGCGCGTGAAAGATTTCGTCCTCCCTTTTTATTCAAAGAATCATCTTCTGTTAATTCAAACATGTGCTGAATCATGTCTCGGTTCTTAATCTCAACGAACGATCCATCTTCTGATCTGACAAATCGTTTGTAACCAACGGCAAGGCCATGAATTTCCATGGGGGTTAATTCTCGACCCGCACATTTCCAATCAACAGAAAACGACAGCCAATCTTCTCCGGATCCTTCCGATAATTTCCAATCAGATTCAACATTTTGTTCTTGAATATTGGCGAGAGTGTCAAAGGCGTCGTCCGCCACAATTTTGTACGATTTTGAAAGTTCAACAAGTCCTTCTCGTAAAAAGAAAAATGCATGCTCCGCAGACATTTCAAAAACACCACTCTGAACGAGATGGAAACCATTTAACTCAAGATCGCGCATCGTTCGACGTTCTAATTTTCGATCGTGGGTAGAGGATGTCTCTATACGAATAATGTCGCGATCGCGATGATATGTGCAGCTCAAAACCATTTGATGAGATTCTTGCTCCGCTAATATTCCTTTATGTTTGGTGTGCAGACCTTCAGGAATAACAGACCGTCTCGCCGCAACAAGTCCCAAAGCAACTACGTGTTTACACGCACCGGTTTGGTGAAACAAACAATCACATTCATACGACAAGACTTCCGATCCGTCTGCCGCAATCGTAAGAGTTGTGTGATACATATGACTTCCATACACACTTCCGACAATAAAAATCTCTCCCGATGGTAAGCGCGAAAGTTCAATACGGTCGACAGACCCATCCTCGACATAGTGTTTTCCTCTACGAAAAGATTCCTTGGAAGAGATTCCGCGCACGAGTTGTAGATCAAACAAGGACATATTTGAGAGAGTGTAATCGAGATGGGTGAAAATAACCAGAGCAAAAGAAAAACGTCTCTTTATAGACGTTTTTCTTTTGCTTTACGATAAATATCTACAAAATCTCGTGTACCGATTTATATTCCGGAATAATCACTTCTGTTTTTAATTCATGGCGAAGATGCGTTGCGAAAACCGCTTTCGCTTCAGAATCACCGTGAACAAGAAAGATTTGTTTTGGCATTTGTTTATCTTCCGGTTGCAACCAACGTGTCAATTTGTTCATATCGCCGTGTGCGGAGAAGGCACCGATTGCTTTGATTGTGGCATGAA
>CALQZE010000037.1 GCA_943348955.1 Candidatus Uhrbacteria bacterium RIFOXYB12_FULL_58_10
AACGATACAATCCGCACGTAAAAGATCCTTCGTTTCATTCAGGATGACACAGAATTATGCTTCTCATTGTCTACGGCGATGACAATTTTCGTGGTCAGGAAAAAGTTTCTCAATTGAAAGCGGCTTTTCGGGATAAACACGATCCACGCGGGACAAATATTGAGACGTTTCCCGGAAAAGATGGGAAGTTTGATGCACCCGCAGCACTGCAATCCGTTTCCACAATGCCGTTTCTTTCAAAACACCGCATGGTGATCATTCGAGATTTGCTTTCAACAACGAAGAAAGAACAATCCCCGCTTTGGGAAACGGGATTACAACGCATTCCGGATTCGACGATCGTTATTTTGTGGGAAACGGGCGATGTTGCAGCGATCGAGAAAAAACCGTTATTTAAAAAGCTTAGTGTGATCGAGGGAGCTCGAATGTATCCGTTCGATGGACTCGCTGGAGTATCTCTTACAAAATGGATTGTCGAACGTGTAAAATCACAAAGCGGATTAATCGAACCAAACGCCGTGCGTTCACTCATCGAACGTGTTGGAACAGACTTGTGGCAGATGCATCAAGAGATCGATAAGTTGATCGCTTACGCAAATGGAAAAACGATTACGGAGACGATGACAATTGAACTCGTGAATGCATCGTTTGAAGGAAAAATTTTTGAACTCGTTGATGCATTGTCTAAAAAGGATTCGCGTCACGCCGTGCAATTACTCGAGGAAGAACGATTTGCTGGAAGTGACGATCATTATATTCTCAGCATGTTCTCGCGACAGATTCGATTGTTGATTGGTGCACGCGCGGTGCTTGATGAAAATCCTCGCGCGACGAACTCTGATATTGCAACGCAACTTGATGTACATCCATTCGTTGCTACAAAAGTTTTGGTACAAGCAAAAAATTTCACGTTGAAAAAACTTCTCGGTGCGCATGAAAAATTATTTGAGTTTGATCGCGCGATGAAGAATGGTGGAATCGATGTGGATCTTGCCGTGGATTTATTAGCGACGGATTTATTAGCAAAATAAGAATTATTTTGTGATTATAAAAAAAGCGGGTGCTATTATTTTAAGCAAAAAAGATCCAAGCTCGATTCTATTATTGTATCAAGATCAACATCACGATTGGTCTTTTCCAAAAGGTCATGTGGAACTTGGAGAAACAGGTGAAGAAGCTGCTCGTCGAGAAGTGAAAGAAGAAACGGGATTGTCTGTCGAAATAATTTCATCTTTGACCATGATGAATTATGTCCATCCAAATGGAAATCCGATTCTGTTAGAAATGTATTTGGTGCAATCGAAAAATGATGACGATTTACAATTAGAAAAAGTGGGAGATGAATTTGCGTGGATCAACTTTCAAAATATCGAGGAGAAGCTGACATATCAAAATACAAAGAATTGGTTTCGAGAAAATATTGTGGAAGTGGTCAATAGAATAAGAAGTTTGCAACAAAAATCGAGTTAACACTCGATTTTTTGTTTATGATGATGTGATATTTCTTGACAAATGTGCTCATCGTGGTATCTTTGTGGCGTTTCAGCAAGAGGTGTTGAAATTTTCCCGTTCTTTTGAGGGGTCTCATATGAGCAGTCCTGCAGGTTCGAAGAAACGCCGTCCAACGGTAGAAGAAATTTGTCAGAATGGTACGCCGGTCGCGCTGATCAATGGCACCAATACGGCCGTTGACAACTGGGTGAAGATGATCGCACGGGCTTCCGGAGCGAGCATGGACTGGTGCAACGCAAACGGCGGTAAGTTGGTGAAGTTTCTCGGTGACGCGAAGGATCGCGCACGTATCGAGCTGACCATCACCACGCACAAGCATCAGTTCGATGGACAGATCAAGGAACGCTTTCCTGCTCCCATCGCTTCCGAAACGGCTAGTCCGTCTCCCGTCTGATAATTTCGTCACTGAAATATTTCTTTCTTTTGAGTCTGTTCTTTTCCTTCGACGCACGACCATGTTGGTACGGCGTTTTTTTATTTTCTAGAGAAAATTTATTTGCAAAGAAACAGTGTTCGATTAAAATACACGATTATGAAATATTGAAATCAAGTGTACTCATGTACTAGTACATGAGTACACGAGAAAAACAGTTGTGTGAAATTTTTTTCAAAAATAAATCCGGGTCTTGCGACTCGGATTTATTTTTTTTACTTTGTTTTGAGAGCGTTCACCTTTTTCATGAAACGAGATTTGTAACGCGCAACTGTATTTTTTTTGAAAATACCTTTTGCCATTGCCTTATCAAATTTCTTTCCAACGAGTTGTGCAACATTTGTCGCTTCGACAAGATTTTTTGCATCAACCATTTTACGAAGTTTTACGCGAAGGGATTTGATTTCTGCTTTGATGTCTTTGATGTGGTCTGCACGCTTTGCCGTTTGGCGCATTGCCTTTTTGGCGTTTTCTTTGTTTGGCATAATAGTATGAAATTGAAAGGGTTTTTATTTGATGGCGAATGTCACGCCCTCAGAATAGGGTTTAAAGGCTGAATACGCAGTAGTTTAGCGGATTCATGACGAATGTCAAGCGTTTAGATCAGATGATCCGATTTCAAGCGGATCAAGCTCTTTTCCAGAAGTCCCTGCGGTAATTCGGAAAATATCCTTATCAATTTTCTTTAATTCACTAGACGAGGAATTGTATGCATTTCTGGTGGTTTCAAGATGTTTTCCAAGCTTATTGTGATAATCCTCGTACGCGCGAAGATGTTTCATGAGTGAATCCGCCTGAATTTGGATGTCTTTGACGGAATCCTCGATCTGTAATGCTTTGAGTCCGAGAATAACCGTCTGTAAATAGGCAAAAAATGAGGTTGGTGAAACGATCATGACGCCTTTTTTGAACGCATATTCAATTAAATTCTGGGTGTTTACCTTTACGGCTCCGACATTTGTTGTAATTAGATTGTGATAGACACCTTCTGCAGGAACAAACATGAATGCGAAGTTTGTTGTTCCTTTGTCTGGTCGAATATACTTTGATGTTTCATCAATACGCTTCTTAACATCTGCTTTAAATTCTTTTTCTAGTACTTCTCGTGCAATCGGGTCATTTTCTACCGAAATTCGATTGTAATTCTCCAGTGAGAACTTTGCATCAATTGGAACAAGCATTTCTTTAATATGGATGATGGCGTCGGGGATAAGCTTTTGACCAGTTGTTTCATCCATTCCTAAATCATATTGCATTTCATACTGGGTAGGAGAAAGAACTTGACCCAAGAGAGCTTCAAGCCAATATTCGCCCAAAATTCCGCGTTGTTTTGGGTTTTTTAAAATATTTTCCAAGCTTTGTAATTGTGTTGAGAAACCAAGTACCTGTTTATTCGTTTCATCGAGCTTTGTGAGGCGTTCTGTTACATCACGAATGATTGTGGATGTTTGATGAAAGTTTTTCTGTAAATTTGTTGATGATTCTGAAAGATTTTTCATCATGCGATCACCGAGTACATCTAATCGTTCAGAAACATCGCGACGTTGATTACTAGTTGTTTCTTGAAGTTCACGACGAAGGTCGGAAAGAGTTTGAAGAAGATGGGTTTGATCGAAAGGTGATTGAGGTTTATTTTTGATCAGTAAAAAAATGATGACGAGAAAAAGAAGTGTGATAATGGCAATAATAAGTGGTGACATATTCTTTACGCTTGAAATGAATGAACGTATGATGTTCGCGATCACTATTATAACATGAGAGTAAAATTCAGATCGATTGTTATTTTGCGACACTTAAACATTGCTTTGTTAAGATAAAAAAAGGAAATGCTTCCGTAGCTCAATTGGATAGAGCTATAGCGTCCTAAGCTGTAGATGATGGTTCGATTCCATCCGGGGGCACCAAAATTATAAAGGTATTTTTGAACATACGTTTCGGTAGATTTAATTTGAAGACAAAATGTTTCACATGAATCATCTATGAAAATTCCATCAACGACGAAAGCTGTTTTGTTTGATATGGATGGTGTCCTCTTTAATACAGAGGATCTTGCTCATAAAGTATTCAGTTCCCTGTCAAAAAAATTTGATTACCCCTTTCAAGAACAGGATCACAAAGCGATTTTAGGATCTTCCGAGGATTTTTGGAGTCATTACATGATCGATCGTCTAAAAACAGATGTCACAGCAGCACAATTTGCGTCTCTTTTTTGGAACGAACTTCAAATTGAAGCGAATCAACATTTAAATTTAATGCCGGGGGTGTTGAATTGTTTTCAAGTTATTAATCAGATTGGATTAAAAAAGTGTTTAGTCTCCAGTTCACACAGACTTTATATTGAAAAATTACTCAATAAATTTGAAATTTTAGATCAATTTGATTTCATTGTAGCTGGAGAAGATACAAAACACGGTAAACCTAGTCCTGAACCATATTTATTAGCAGTCGAACTTCTTCAATTGTCCGAAAATCAATGTTCTGTGATTGAGGATTCTCTCAACGGTGTTCATTCTGCAAAATTAGCTGGTTGTCATGTGATCGCTGTTCCAACAGTACATTCAATCGGGATTGATTATTCTGAGGCTGATATTGTCATCAATAATTTGGATGATATTAAGATGTGAAGTACACATCAAGGAATACAACATCATGTGATCTGGTATTAAAACGCTTGAACTATAAATTACTAAAGTAACAAGATCGACGAAAGTCGGTTTTTTTGTTCCATGTGAAACGTCTTTCTATGTGTTGTCCAAAACAGAGATAACCTATGGATAAACAGTTAATATAACACAATTTACTAACACTTTGTCCACAATATTGTAGACAAGTAAGGTGATTGTGGATAACTTTTTAATTTACATCAAAAAAACGTGCAAATTTGATGATGTTTTATTCAATTTTTGATAAATTGATAATATTTTTGCTAAGATTAGCCTAAATATGGCTTGACGACAATTGTTATTCATGATACAATAGATACGTAAAGATAAAGGTATGAGCAAGTTGTTAACCGTCTTTGCTCTTGTGGGGGTTTTTTTATACGCAGACCCTGCTTTTGCAGAAATGACATCTTCGAACTTTAAGATACGGTGGGATTCGGTCACCACCGGGGGTTCTGATACCGCATCTTCTGCAAGTTATGGTTTAAGAGATTCTGTAGGCGGACCATCGGTCGGCGCATCAACAAGTGCAAACTACCAAACTTCAGCAGGTTATCGCGCAGGAATTTTTGATCAGGTTATTACGTTCGACATTTTGCCCCAAAGTGTCACAGATCAGCGTGCGGTCACTTCTCGTTCCAGCCTAACGATTTCGACAACCAGCACGGGGTCTTTATCGGCAGGTGATTATATCGTCTTGGTTCAAGATCGCGGGGCGGATCAAATCAGTGCCGTAGGAAGGATTGTAAGCGGAGGAATTGTCTCCGGAGTCTCTATCACAGTTGATGCTTGGTCAGATAATGGCACAACACCGACAATTGATGGATCAAATG
>CALQZE010000038.1 GCA_943348955.1 Candidatus Uhrbacteria bacterium RIFOXYB12_FULL_58_10
GGAGAAAAAGAAAGAGGAAGAATTAATAGAAGAATCTGTTGAAGGAGAAACGGAAGGTGAAGGAGAAGAAGTCGGTGGTGTACGTGTAAACATTCAACGATACAAAGGTTTGGGAGAGATGAATCCAGATCAGCTCTGGGAAACAACACTCGATCCAAAACAGCGTGTCATGAAACTCGTAACAATCGACGACGCCAAACGTGCCGATGAAGTGTTTGACATCTTGATGGGCGCAGACGTTGCCCCTCGCAAACGATTCATTCAGACACACGCAAAATTAGTAAAAAACTTGGATATATAAAAAAGAAGCCATCGACATTATCTTGTCGATGGCTTTTGATTTATCCCCTTGACCATTCATGATTCTTCGTGTATATTCTCGATATCAATGGCCCGCGAGGTCATTTTTAAATAGAAAAAATTGTTAATCAATTTCTCCACTTCTATGTCTACAGAAGCACACAAGCGTACAAACCCAGCTGTTTGGCTCCTCAACTACTTCCGAGAATCTCGTGAAGAAATGAGAAAAATCACTTGGCCATCTAAACAAGACACGTTCAAGTACTCGATCGTCGTGATCGGACTTTGTCTTATTCTTGCATTCTTTTTTGCAGGATTAGATTTTGCTCTCAGCTCTGGTTTGCAAAAATTGCTCGCTCTTAAGAAATAATTTCGCACATTCACGTACATTTATATGGCAAAGCAAATAGCAAACCAAGGCCGACGATGGTATGCCATCCACACATACTCCGGATATGAGGAGAACGTGGAGCAAAACTTGATCCAACGTATTGCGACCATGGACATGGAAAGTAAAATCTTTCACGTCTTGGTTCCAAAAGAGAAAAAGATCAAAATCAAAAACGGAAAACGTAAAGTGACCGAAGAAAAAATCTTCCCGGGTTACGTACTCGTTGAGATGATTGTGTCTGATGATTCTTGGTATGTTGTACGTAACACACCAAACGTCACCGGATTTATCGGAACAGGAACAACCCCAACTCCAATCGCTCAAGAAGAAATCGATGCGCTTCAAAAGCGTATGGGTGTTTCCGAACCAGAGTTCAAAGTGGACATTGAAGTCGGATCCATGGTTTCCATTACAGACGGTCCGTTTAAAAATCAAGAAGGAAAAGTCTCAGAAATCGACGCAGAACGCGGCAAAGTCAAGGTATTGGTCTCCTTGTTTGGTCGTGAGACTCCGGTTGAGCTCGATTTCTTGCAAGTTAAGAAGGTTTAGGCTATTATTGCGCCACTAATTCATAGTTTGGTCGCCGACGTTTTATAAACCGTCGGAATCCAATAATCAAAACACTATGGCAAAGAAATTGCTTACACAGGTCAAATTACAAATCCAAGGTGCTGCTGCAACGCCAGCTCCACCAGTGGGTCCAGCTCTCGGTCAACACGGTCTCCCAATTGCTGAGTTCGTACGTCAATTCAACGAAGCGACACAGGATCGTCGTGGTGAAGTGGTTCCAGTCATCATCAACGTATACGATGACCGATCATTCACATTCATCACCAAGATCGCTCCCGCTTCTGAGCTCATCAAAAAGATCGCTGGCATCAAATCTGGTTCCGGAAAACCTCTTACAGACAAAGTTGCAACCATCACACGTGCTCAATTGCGCGAAGTTGCTGAAAAGAAACTTCCTGACTTGAACACAAACAATGTGGAAGCTGCGATGAAAATCATCGAGGGAACATGCCGCCAAATGGGAGTCGAAGTTAAATAAATTATTTTCGTGGGAGTCGCGAGACGTTTGAACCACAATCATCTTTATGAAAGGAAAACGATTAGAGGCTGTGCAAAAACTCGTTGAAGCATCAAAAACATATACGATCGCAGAAGCTGTAGCGCTTTCAAAAAAGTGTGCAACAGCAAAGTACGATGAATCCATCGAACTTCACGTAAAACTTGGTGTCGACGCTTCAAAGAGCGATCAACAAGTTCGTGGAACCATCACCCTTCCCCACGGCGTCGGAAAATCCAAAAAAGTGATTGCCTTCGTTGAAGCGGAAAAAGAAGCAGATGCAAAAGCCGCTGGAGCGGACATCGTTGGTGGTGAAGAACTCATCAATGAAATCGTTTCTTCTGGAAACATCAACTTCGATGTCGCCGTCGCAACACCGATCATGATGCCAAAGCTTGCAAAACTTGCTCGTATTCTCGGACCACGCGGATTGATGCCAAACCCAAAGACAGACACAGTGGGTCCAAACGTCACCAAAATGATCGCAGAACAAAAAGCAGGAAAGCAAAGCTTCAAAAATGATCCTACAGGAAACGTACACCAAGTGTTTGGTCGTGCATCCTTCACAGAAGCTCAATTGCAGGAAAATCTTACAACACTTGTAGATGCAATTCGCAAATTGAAACCAGCTTCTTCAAAAGGAGTCTACTTCCGCAGTGCGACGATTGCTTCATCCGTCGGCCCTGGAATCAAAGTAAACATTTCATAATCACAAAAAACATCCTGGCATCTGTCAGGATGTTTTTGTTTTGACAAACCTCCGCAAACTCCCTACGCTGTGACCGTACTCATTTGCATGAAACATCTATGTCGAACGTAAACAACAACGGTTTGTTCATTATGATCGATGGAATTGCCGGCAGCGGTAAAACCACCGTCATACAAGCCATGTTTGAGACGGTTCAAACAACAGGACTGCGTTGTTTTCGACTTCAAGACTGGAAAGAAAATCACCCACCAACGTTCGAGGAGATTTCAGATTACGATGTGTACTTTACACTCGAGCCAACACGCCAATGGATCGGTGCGGCGATTCGCAAAGAAATGTCGCAAACAGAACATCCGTACAGCGGCGAAGAATTAGCTCATGCATTTTCTCTCGATCGCGGACTCATGTATCGACGACTGATCATCCCTGCGCTCGAAGCGGGAAAAATTATTATTCAAGATCGTGGAGTTTCAACCTCACTTGTCTATCAACCGATCATGCCGAACAGTTTGTCACTCGATATTGTTGCAAATCTTCCAGGAAACAAACTTGCACTTGAACACGCACCAACACACCTGATTCTTACGTCCGTCCCAATCGAACGAATTGCTGATCGTATTCGATCACGACCTTCCACACAAGGGGCTGCAGGAGTATTCGCTGACGTGGAACTCGCAAGCCGTGTTGATAACGTTTATCGTGCACCCTGGTTTCGTGAATTATTTGAATCTCACGGAACACAATTTCACGAAATCAACACAGGTGACACACTTGAGAAAACTCAGGAAAGTGCCACTCAACTCGTCGAGAACCTTCTTAAAGATCGCATTTAACTCGACTCATTATGTCCGTCTTCACAAAACACGAGATTCTTGGCGCTATTGAAAAGAACGACATTGTTTTTGATCCACCGATTGATGCCTTTCAATTACAACCGCATGCTATTGATTTGCGATTGGGTTATAAATTTCTCATTCCAAAAAATTGGACGATCGATGACGAAGGACGACGTGCCATCAATGTTTCGATCGATGATGTCGCACAACATCGCGAACAATTTGAAGAAGTTATTTTGAAACCCGGACAATATTTCGAGTTATTACCAAATGAATTCGTCATCGGGACATCGCTCGAACAAATCGAATTGAATGCGCCGAACCTCATGGCGATTCTGTTTCCGCGCACATCTACAAATCGTCGCGGAATCGATTTGTCGCTTTCTGGGATCATCGACGCTGGCTACAAAGGTCATCTGATTTTCCCAATGAAGAATGAAGCTGGAAACCAAGTGATTCGTGTTTATCCAGGTGAGCGCGTCTGCCAAGTCATTTTCGAAGAACTTTCTTCCCCACTCACGATTGCCGAAGCAAATTTGCACGGTATGAGTGCAGCCAAATATTCACATATCGATTCAGGACAATACCAATTAGATAAGAATGAGGAACGACAGCATTTGGTCGCAGGTACATTAGAAGAAATGAAAAAGAAATTCCAATTAGAACGATAAACCTTGTTCTTTCCTTCGCAAAAATGCTATTCTTATTTTATAAATGCTTAATTGAACTCTATGGCAGGCGAATATATTTCACCGGGAGAACAAGCTCATAATGAACTGGTAGCTAAAAAAGCACGAGCAGAACAAATTAAAGGAGCTCAAACACCGGAACAAATCGCAAAAGTTGCTCAAGAGCTTTATGGTGTTGATATCCTCAAAGGAACAGAGGCGGAGCACCAAAAAGCCATGCAAGACATGATGGCTGACAAAAATAAAAAAGGATTTGCAGCAGAACTTGGTGGTTTGTTCGTATCCCTCATGAGAGCAAAATCTAAAAAAGCAGAACCTAAACCGATGGAAAAACCAGCAGAATACGTTTCAGAAAAGGAACGGGCGCAAAAAGCACAAGCAGAAATGACAGAAAAGCTTGCTGGCATGCAAACTGCTGATCAACTGATCAGCGGTGCAAAAGAACTTTTCCAAGTCGATCTCACAGATATTTCCGCTGTCCAACGCGCAGTTGAAAAACTTGTTGCCTCTGGGGCAGACGGTCGCCAAAAAGGAATGGATCTTTCGAACCTCTACGCTAGATATAGCAAAACGAAAGAAGGAACTCCAGACAATGTGATCGACTTTCCAATAAAAGGAAAAGGTGGTCGGGAACAAAAGAGTGCTTAGACAAAAAGAAAAAAAACGGCTTCGTGCCGTTTTTTGTTTAGAGTTGTCTCAAAACATTCTGGAGCATGCGGGCCATCACATCACCGTCTTCAGATTCGATCTGATAAACGCAGCGATCTTCAAACCACACATCAAGACCTTTCGGTGTTCGTCGAACGGAAACTTCGCCTGTGTCTTGCGTCTGACAACCAATCTCTTCACACGATCGACGCAACGTTTCCAAAAGCGACTCCTCGCAATCCTGAAACGAAACGGATGTGATGGAAGAAGTCAGTGTTTCTGCAAAGACATTTTCACGACTGAAGCGCGTTTGAGCATCATTGGTCACGAACACATCGCGAATTCCGGCATCAAGCATTGCTTTCCAGCAAGGCTCGCAGCACCACCAATGACCAAACATGTAGACGTCGCAACCGACCGTATCAAGCCCTTGTTCCCGTGCGATGTTCATCAACATTGTTTCCGCATGACCAGGTGAATCGTGCAAGGTGCACAGATCATATCCTTGACCACTCGGACAACCAAGAACAACTCGCGGACAAATGTGCGTTGTTCCACCACCTTTATTGAAACCATTTCCCGCTCGAGCAAGCACAACACCATCTCTGACCAAAACGATTCCGACAGGATAGAGAGGATCACCAGCACACTCAATACGCGCGACGGCAGCTTCACTCATAAGAGGATCGTTGTGAGACACGAATCGAAACTCTTTTCCCTTCGGCATGTACGGATACTGGCTCATACAACCTCGTAATGGAGCATAATACTTTGCTCACCCAGCTGTTTGGATTCA
>CALQZE010000039.1 GCA_943348955.1 Candidatus Uhrbacteria bacterium RIFOXYB12_FULL_58_10
CAACCTTCTTCAAATGGAGATGTTCAAACGCTTAAAATAACTCTGGTAGACTCCGCACCGTATTACGCACCCTCAAATGAATTGACCGTTTCTGCCGGACAAAAAGTTCGTCTTGAAATTGCGGGTCCTGCAGGCGGATGTCGCAGTGTTTTTCAAATTCCAAAGCTCAACGTGCAAATGATGTTGAATAAATCTAATAACGTGACAGAATTCACTCCGGCAAAACCAGGACGATACGCGTTCAGTTGCTCTATGGGGATGTATCGCGGAACTTTAAACGTAATTTAATCGTGTCATTGCGAGCTATATGATCAAACAAACTTTTTCGATTCACGGCATGCATTGCGCGAGCTGTGTTCTTACGATTGAGAAGGCATTGAAGAAAATAGATGGAGTAGAATCTGTTGATGTAAATTATGGAACAGAGAAAGCTAAAATAAATTTTGACGAATCTAAAACAACGATCGCTCGTATGTCGCAAGCACTTGATCCGCTTGGATATTCGATTATCGATAGTGAACCAATGACGGCAAACGCGAGCAAGAACGCAACAGCAGCGTCGATGAACATGTCAGAAGATGAACATGCGGCACACCTTGGTCTGAATCAAACGAAAAATGAAAAACTGGTTGAGCTGAATCGCATGCGAATTTCAGTTCTGTCTGTCATTCCGCTCACACTTTTCAGTCTTTTCCTCATGAGTTGGGATTTGTTTGCGCAATTTCAGGTCGTTGCAGAGATGACACTTTTCTGGAAAGAATTTTTTCATCACCTTCTGCCGCTCTTCGCGACGTATACACTTTTTGTTGTCGGTAAACCGTACTTGCTTGGGTTGTATCGATTTATTCGATACGGAAAAGCAAACATGGATACGCTGATTGGAATGGGGACGCTTGCGGCGTATTTGTACAGTTTTGTCGTAACGGCATTTGAGGAATCCTTGCGACCATTTCTGAACGTTGATGTCGTTTATTATGATGTGACGATCATCGTTATCGCATTTATTGCTCTTGGAAAATATCTTGAGATGCGATCGAAGATAAAAACAGGAGACGCGATTCAAAAATTACTGACGCTGCAAGCAAAGACAGCACTTGTGATTCGAGATGGAAAAGAAATGGAGCTCCCACTCGATCAGGTTGTTCATGGTGATTTGCTCATCGTGAAACCGGCAGGAAAAATTCCTGTCGACGGAGTTGTTATGGAAGGATCATCTTTTGTGGACGAGGCTATGATTACAGGTGAGCCAATTCCAGTTGAAAAAAAGATGGATGATCGAGTTATTGCAGGGACAATGAACACGACCGGTTCATTTACCATGAAAGCAACAAAGATCGGATCGGAAACCATGCTTGCTCGCATTATACAAATGGTTGAAGAGGCACAGGGAAGTAAGGCACCGATTCAAGCGCTCGCAGACAAGATCTCAGGAATTTTTGTTCCAATTGTTCTTGTGATTGCATTCGTCTCGCTCGCACTTTGGTTAATCATTGGAACAAGAACGATCGGATTTGCTCAAGCGCTCTCGTTTGGACTTACGTGTTTCGTCGGCGTCCTCGTTATTGCCTGTCCGTGTGCACTTGGACTCGCAACTCCGACGGCGATTATCGTTGGAGTTGGAAAAGGGGCTCGTGAAGGAATCTTGATCAAAGATGCAGCAACGCTCGAAAGGTTGCATCAGGTGAATGTTGTTGTCGTTGATAAAACAGGAACGATTACGAAAGGGAAACCGGAAGTTGTTGGTGGAATGACGGACCAGAAACTTTTTTCTGTTCTCGCTTCTCTCGAATCAAAGTCTGAACATCCAATTGCGGAAGCGATTGTTGCCTATGCGAAGGAAAAGAAGTTTGATTTGCCCACAACAAGCAATTTCGAAATTATTAAAGGTCAGGGACTTCGCGGGACAATCGATGGAATAGAATATTATGCAGGAAATGTGAAGTTGATCCGTGATTTGAAACTAAGCTTTGATGAGCCGTTGATTGAGAAGGAAACAATGGAAGGAAAAACACCGATTGTTCTTGCAATAAAAGAGAAGGTACTCGGCATCGTCCTTGTTGCAGATGCAATCAAGCCGGAAGCCATCGAAGCAATCGCTAAATTGCATAAACGTGGAATCAAAGTCGTAATGCTTACGGGAGATCATAAAAACACCGCACAGTTTATTGCATCCCAAGTTAAGATCGATGAAGTCGTTGCGGAAGTTATGCCGCAAGACAAACTCAACAAGATCAAAGAACTGCAATCGAAAGGCATGATTGTGGCAATGGCTGGTGATGGAATTAATGATGCTCCAGCTCTTGCACAGGCAGATGTCGGAATTGCAATGGGAACGGGAACAGACGTTGCAATCGAGTCCTCTGGGATTACTTTGCTTGGCGGTGATCTTTTAAAGCTTGTGAAGGTGATCCGACTTTCTGAGATCACGATGCGAGGAATTAAACAGAATTTGTTCTGGGCATTCTTCTACAATATTGTCGGAATTCCGCTTGCCGCAGGTTTGTTCTATCCGTTTTTTGGCTTGCTTCTTAATCCGATCTTTGCTGGTGCGGCGATGGCGTTTTCAAGCGTGAGTGTCGTTGGAAATTCTCTGCGATTAAAAACGAAGAAGCTCTAAACATAAAATAATTCTTAAAAAGAAAATATGTTCAAACAGAATTTGGGAAAACTGGACCGTGTCTTACGTTTTGCCCTTGCGTTTTGGTGGCTTGGCCCATGGGTTCCTGTTTATTCATACGAATGGATAAACCTTCTCATGTTCGTAATCGCATGGATTGCTTTACTCGAAAGCTTTACGGCATGGTGTTGGATTCATACGGCTTGTAAGATCGATAATCGAAACCAGTAGAGAATATTTTTGACGAACAGCAAACCTCTCGAGATAATCGAGAGGTTTTTGTTTTGGTGATTCATTGACAGGAAGCTATTTTAAAGCTACGGTGCACGCGCGAAATCAATCGCGACAGGAAACGACGATGCCTCTTGCTCTTGCACATCAGACTCGCATTGTTCCTCTCTCGCTCAGTGTTTGGAATCGGATCAACCCGAAAGGTGATCCAATGACCTTCGATCTCAATGTTTACTCGAGTCCGATGTCACTCAATGAGTGCTCGTGTGATGGTCGTATTCTCTACAGCCACAAGCTGTATAATGAGATCGGGTCTTCTTACGCGGACGTGTACAGTCATCGATTTCTCAGCGGGAAAGAGTTCCTTCAAAAATTCGGTCCTCCCGGACCCTACGAGATGGCACAAGTTCGTGTTTCGATTCACGGCAATGATCTCCAGTTCGAGGTGCTGCAACTGAATTCTGAAAAGGTGTTCTACAAAGAAAGCGCACCGTTCGATCCGGAAGATGATCTGATCATGCAGTGGGCGAAACCCATTCGTGACCAGGCTTTCGTGGATTGCATTCTCGAACTCGGCAAAGGCTTTGAACATCACGTAGAAAAACAGTTTCAATTCATGACTGTCATCGAGCTTGCTCCCGGGATCGTGTTTACGCTCGACCGCGAGGACCAAACTCCTCATGTGTACGTTGATCTGGAACGGTTCCAGAATCCGGACAAGGCACTTCTCAAGGATATGGTTTATGAAATCGAAAATGGTTTGATGATCATCTACGCGATGAAGTTTACGGAATATCTCTCTGACCGGATTGTCGAGGATTTGATGAATCGTATGCTGACCGTGTTCATTGCGTCCATCATCGATCCGTCACACCACAAGGATCCCGCCACGTACCTGTGGCAACGCCGTATCGATCTTCTCCCGCAGAATTGGTAGTCTTCCGACTTCAAGAGAGGTCGGTTTTTTATTTTTGTGTTAGTATTGTCGCACTATGTCGCGCCCACTTCTTGAGGTGAATCATCTCAATAAATCTTACGGAAAACAGATTGTCGTGAAAGACGTTTCTTTTGTCGTTGGAGAAGGGCAGAAGATCGCGCTTATTGGTCGTAACGGTTCCGGAAAGACAACACTCATGAATATGTTGATCGGTGCAGAAGAGAAGGATACAGGTGAGATGAAGATATTCGACCGTTCGCGTGTCGGAGTGATTCGTCAGCACGAAATATTGCCCGGCGATTCGACCGTTGCGGAATATCTTGAAAAGAAAAGCGGAAAGCCGGTTTGGACGATTGCCAAACTTTCCTCGCAATTCGGATTGCATACCGAACATTTGGCAAAGACGCCGCAGGAATTATCCGGTGGATATCAGATGCGCGTAAAAATCGTCGCGATGTTGCTTGAGGAACCGAATCTCTTGTTGCTCGACGAGCCGGTGAACTATCTCGACTTAAATACATTGCTCTTGCTCGAATACTTTTTAAAATCTTACAAAGGAAGTTTTATTCTTGTGGCACACGATCGAGAGTTTCTCGAAAATACCTGCACATCAACATTTGAACTCGAACGTGGAGAACTCACGATTTACAATGGAACCGTTGAGAACTATTTAGTGTTCAAGGAGGAACAGAAGGAATATGCGCTCCGCACGAACAAGAAACTTGCACGTGAGATTGAACATCATCAAGAGTTCGTTGACCGATTTGGCGTAAAGGCAACGATGGCTTCGCGTGCGCAAAGCAAAACAAAACATATCGCCAAGCTCCGCACAAAAATCGCCGCTGTTCACGCTAATCTTGCCACAACAAAGATTGCCATCGCTTGTCCAAACGTTCCACCAGGAACCGCTGTGTACGCAGAAGATCTCGTTGTCGGGTATGGAGATAAAATCATTGTCGATAAAATTACGTTTCATATTAATCGCGGAGAGAAAGTAGTGATTGCCGGAGAGAACGGACAAGGGAAGACAACGGTTTTGAAAACGCTCGCGGGAATTTTGGAACCGATCAGTGGCAAGATGAAATGGTGGCATCATGCAGATATTGGATACTATGATCAGAAAGTTGATGCGACATTGATTCCAAATGAAACGGTTTTGAATTACTTGATGCGCATGGCGCCGCACATTTCATCTGGTGAACGCATTTTGATGATGGCGGGAAACTTCTTGTTTCGAAATGACGATCTTGAAAAGCCAACAAGTGTGTTATCTGGTGGAGAACGCGCACGTCTTTGTCTCGCAGGAATCTTATTGCACGAACATTCTGTTCTGTTACTCGACGAGCCAACGAACCACCTTGATGTTGAAACAGCAGAATCGCTTGCGGTTGCACTGAAGAAATACGAAGGAACTGTGATTTTCGTGTCGCACGCGCGTACATTCGTAAATGCCCTTTGTGATCGTGTCCTCGAAATTCGTCACGGTGCTTTGCGACAATATCCGGGAACGTATGAGGAGTATGTGGCGGATTTGGCGGAGATTATTGTGGAGGAAGTGGAGCGTGATCGATCATCGAGTGACAAGAGTTCCGGATCGACAGACGGTCGTGCTCGAGCAGAGAATCGTGAAAAATTAAAAGAATTGA
>CALQZE010000040.1 GCA_943348955.1 Candidatus Uhrbacteria bacterium RIFOXYB12_FULL_58_10
ATTGTCTTCGTGATTCTTGTGATAGGTGCTGTGTTGCAATCATATGTGGAAAAACCATCCGTAACGTCTGTTCAAGCATCAAAAGCACCATCTGTCGCGACAGATCGACAAAAAAATGCAGAGGGGATGATAGAAAGAGGGGGTAATGGAATTTATCTTGAGGATCAAAAGGCTGGTCTGACACAGGTAACGATCGGATTTGCTGTATTCGCAGATTCCGGTTTTGTGGTGATCCACGAAGATAATCAGGGAGTTCCAGGAACAATCATCGGGTCTTCTGCACTTGTTCGCCATCGTGAAAATACGATTGAGATTCAAACGCTTTCTCCTTTGCAAAAAGATCATGTGTACTATGCCATTTTACATCGAGATAATGGCGACGAAAAATTTATCGAAGCAGAGGATGGATTCCTCAATGATCAAAACAATGATGTTGCACTCATGTCTTTTTTAGCTACGGAGTAAACGGTCGTGATTTGATGTTGAGGAAGCGAAAAATGTGTTAGAATATTCGCGTATGTCATTCATCAAATTATCAAAAAAGTTATCCCCAGATCCTGTGTCTTCAAAATCTGATTCTGGCGTTTGCCGGTTTCCACTTACCGCGGAAGAATTAAGTCGTCGACAAAATCCAACGACCATCCATGAACTTTCTTGGCGTATTTTTCGTATCATGGCAGAGTTTGTTGATGGGTTTCAATTATTGTCTGAGACAAAAAAAGAAGTCACTTTTTGGGGAGGAACACAAATTCTTCCAGAGAGTCCTTGGTATAAATTTGCGGAAGAACTTGCTGGGAAGGTTGCAAAGGATGGATTCACGGTTATTACGGGCGGTGGTCCTGGCATTATGGAAGCGGCAAACAAAGGAGCAAAAATGTGCGGAGGAGAATCTGTCGGATTTAATATTCAACTTCCTCAAGAACAAGGGTTAAATGCATATGTCACGAAAGGTCATTTATTCCATTATTTCTTTTCCCGAAAAGTGATTATGGCTTCTTCCGCGCAAGCATACATTTTTTTTCCTGGTGGGTTTGGTACGTTGGATGAATTTTTTGAAATTGTCACGTTGATTGAAACAAAAAAAATGCAAAAGATACCGGTTGTTTGTGTTGGAAAAGAATTTTGGAACGGTTTATTTCATTGGATGAAATCTGTTCAGCTCGATAAATTTCACACAATTCATGCTTCGGATCTTTCGTTGATTCAGGTTATTGATACGGTTGAAGAAGCTTATCAAATTATTTCTAAATCTGAGGAGCGAACATTTTTTTAAATTGTATGTCGAATCATTCGCATAAAGTTCCGAAGACAAAAGGGGCATGGGTCGTAGATGTTAATATGGGATACGGCCATAGTCGTGCGGCACACACACTTCGGGATTTATCTGGAGGGGAAGTTTTGTCTGCAAATGATTATCCCGGCATTCCCGCTTCCGATTTAAAACTTTGGAAGGACAGCAGAAAGATTTACGAAACAATTTCACGCATGAAACCTATTCCGATTGTAGGAGATTTGTTGTTTGAAGCGCTTGATCGATGGCAACAAATCGATTCGTTTTATCCGCGACGTGATTTGTCCAAGCCCAATCTTCAGTTGGTAGAAATTTATCGCATGATCAAAAAGGGATTGGGTAAACATCTGATCGCAAAATTGGCGGAAAATCCATTACCTCTTGTCACAACGTTTTTTATTCCCGCTTTCTGTGCGGACTATTATAATTACCCTGGAGATATTTGGTGTGTCACAACGGATGCAGATATTTCACGTGCGTGGGCTCCAATTGATCCAAAAAGAAGTCGCATTAAATATTTTGCAAGTAATGGACGTGTTGTTGAACGATTAAAATTATATGGCGTACGGGAGGAACAGATTTTTCTTACAGGTTTTCCGTTGCCAAAAGAATTGATTGGCGGACCAACGGCAGCTGCGCTCAAAGATCTTCTCTCGGAACGTCTTTGTAATTTGGATCCAAATGGTATTTTCACGGAAGGGTACGGGCGTATTTTGCAATCAGAACTCGGCGCCAAACGTTGTGTAAAGAAAGAGGAATCTCATCCACTTACACTTACGTACAGTGTCGGAGGCGCGGGAGCACAACGTCAGCTCGGAGTAAAAATTTTGAACAGTTTAAAATCGAAAATCGCTCAAGGAAAAATTCGATTGAATTTAATTGCGGGAGTTCGTAAAATTGATGCGTTGTTTTATAAAGATGCAGTGATTGCTGCCGGATTAAAGAAGCAACTTGGAACGGGTGTTTGTGTACCAGAGTTTGATTCTCGTGCGCACTATTTTTCCGGATTCAATGAAATTTTAAAAACAACCGATATTCTTTGGACAAAACCAAGTGAACTTTCTTTCTATGCCGGACTTGGCATCGCTTTAATCATGGCGCCTCCGATTGGTTCGCAAGAAGATTTCAACAGATTATGGGTTCAATATGTCGGCGGAGGTGTATCTCAAAATGATCCCGAATACACAGATGAATGGCTCTTTGATTGGATTGCCTCTGGAGGAGTTGCTCGTATGGCTTGGAATGGATTTTTGGAAGCACCAACGCACGGAACGTATCGTATCGAAGACATGGTTTTGGGTCGTTCAAGTGAATTGAGAAGATTGCCGTTGATTGTTTAGTAAATGTGAATAGGTCACGACGTTGAAAATTTTATGCAACAAAAAGCACTCCAACATCTTATTGCAACGGTGAAGCAAATGCATCGAGAGGCGGATGAGCCGAAAGATGAGGACGTGATTACCGTATCCGAAACCGTTTCGGTTGCCGTTTCGGCTTATGAAACCGTGCGTAACACGCTTGAATACGATGAGGAGCATTTGTTGCGTCGCAATGCGACAAGACGTATTTTAAAACGCCGATTGGGAGAATCCAATTCAAAAGATGTTGCAACAAAATTGATTCGTGAATTGATTTGGGCGCGTTATTTACCGAATCATAAAATTCCGACAACCATGATTGGTTTGGTTGCAGACGTTTTGGAAAAATACAAAATGCTTTTCGCGTCTCTCGACGGAGAAGGAAAAAATGAACAAGAACAATACGATTGGTTACTGGATGTTTTGTCGACAGAAATTGAATATCTCATTGGACCGCCCTGTATCGATGAAGCTCTTGCGAGTTATGCGTATCAAGCGTTGAAAGAACGTTTGAAGTGGGTGACAAAAATGGTTTCGGAGGCAGATCAGGATTTACAATTGTATATTGCTGTTCACAGAACTGTGTTGCGTTCTAACACGGCAACATTACGTTATCGTGTGATGACGTTGTATTATCCAAAGTGGCGTACAGCAAAACCTGGAGATGATGTTGTGCGAGAAATCGTCATGAATTTCCGAAAAGTATTTGAATCCGTTGAACGTGAAATTGATCATCCTAGTTCTGAAGCGATATTTCGTTTTGTTCGTCGTCATGCGATTGTGTTTCGTTTGATGTCGGATGTTGCACAAGATAATCCGGGTGCGTTTGCAACAGCTGTCCAATCTCTTGATACAAAATCGATTGATCGCGCCATTACGGCTGCCGCAGGAGCAAGATATGAATCATTTCATTCTCGATTGATGCGTACGGTTTTTCGGGCCGTCTTTTTCCTTTTGTTTACGAAAGGAATTCTCGCAATCCTTGTTGAGTATCCGTATGAGTTTTTTGTCTTGCAAAGCACAAATTATTTTCCGCTCAGTGTTAATATTCTTTTTCCACCGCTTCTCCTTGCAACAATTGCATTGAGCGTAAAAATTCCAAAAAAGAAAAATACGGCAAAGATTCTTGAAGAGATTCATGGATTGTTGGGTGCGGGTGACGACTTCTCTTTGGTATTCAAACAAAAACAACCGTGGACACGCGGAGTTTTGTGGGCGATCTTTAATGGACTGTATGCGATTGCATTTGTCGGTGTTTTATTCCTGATAGGAATGTTCCTGAAGTCCATTGGGTTTAACGGGATGTCGATCGCTTTCTTCTTGTTGTTTCTTTCTCTTGTGGCCTACTTTGGAATTCGCATCCGTAATACACTTCGTGAATTGTTGGTTGTTGAATCTTCACATGGATTCTTGTCGATCATTGGCGATATCTTATTTTTGCCGATTGTCCGCGCGGGTCGTTGGGTTGCACTTCGTGCTCCTCGCATAAATATTTTTCTTTTCTTTTTCGATTTTATTATCGAAGCACCGTTTAAGGCAACGGTTGAAATTATTGAAAACTGGTTGGCCTTTTTGCGTGAGAAGCGAGAGGAAATATGATGCTTCTGAAAAACAACGAACGTTTTTTTCACGTTGTTTTATGGACGGGAGTTTTCCTTGTTCTGATAGGTTTTGGTTTTTTTACAACAAAATGGCATCAGCCATCTGCGAAAGCAATGCGATTTGGAGTCACGTATTCAACGACGTATGCAAGTTCGCTCGGACTCGACGTTAAGCAATCTTATCTCAATTTGATTGAAAAACTTGGTGTGCGTTTTGTGCGATTGCCTGTGTACTGGTCGGATATCGAACCGAAACAAGATACATTCGAATGGTCTCAACTTGATGATCTTGTTCGGTATTCAGAAGCACATGATGTCAAATTGACGCTTGTTGTCGGAAGCAAAGTTCCTCGCTGGCCGGAATGTTACGTGCCGGATTGGGCGGAAAAATTAACAGAAGAGGGTCAACAAAAGGAAACTTTGCAAATGATCCAATCCGTTGTCGATCGTTATAAAACTTCTTCGGCTGTTGAACGATGGCAAGTAGAGAATGAACCTTTTTTTCCGTTTGGTATTTGTAAACAGATGCGTAAAGAAGATTTCTTGGAACAAATCGATCTGGTGCGAAGACTTGATGAACGACCGATTCAACTGACAGCCGGAGGGGAAGTAGAGCCATGGAGATCTGTTGCGGAAAATGCAGACATTTTCGGAATTTCTCTGTATCGAAAAACATGGAACAAAACAGTTGGATATTTTGAATATCCATTAACTCCGGAATTCTATGCGTTTCGAGCGAGTCTTCTTTCGGATTTGAATAAAAAAGTGATCGTTTCAGAATTACAGGCAGAACCATGGTTTTCAGAATCGATCACACAAAAACCGCTTGAATACTGGTATCAGGCTTTTTCAGAAAAAGATTTTCAGGATCATATTAGATTTGCACGGGAATTGCATTTCGATGAAGCCTATTTGTGGGGTGCAGAATGGTGGGAATACATGAGAATTCACGGAGATGATCGATTGTGGAATGTTGCGGTAGATTTATTTTCAAAAAAATAACGTGACGGTGTTATGTCCTCCAAACATTCTTACGATGTCATTGTGATTGGAGCCGGCACAGCCGGATTTTCTGCGGTTGAAGCCGCGCGTTCTTTAGGGGCAAGTGTTTGTCTTATTGAAAAAGAACGTCTTGGAGGAGCTTTTGCAAACGATGCTTGCATTCCTGCA
>CALQZE010000041.1 GCA_943348955.1 Candidatus Uhrbacteria bacterium RIFOXYB12_FULL_58_10
TGAAGAAAGGTTAATGGAAAATGAAAGTGTGTATTTTATTGCCTGAGCCTGTCGAAGGCCTTGCAATGAATCGCTACTTCGACAAGCTCAGCGAATAATACAGGTTGCACGAACAAAAAAAATAAGAGAAAATGAGAGCGTATGAAACGTCTCTCATTTTTTGGTGTCAGTATTGCAATTGTTGTTCTTGTCGCGCTTGGAGTTTGGTTTATAAATCGTCCGAAACCAATCCTTCCTGTTTCTCCGGTCGCAACGAATTCGGCAACGTTTCCGGAATCGCAACTCGCATTACCGTCTTTGCTTGTGACACCGATTGCATCGAATGTCACGGTTGCATTGGCTGCACAGCCTTTGGCTTTTGCACCAATCAACACATCCACACAAGTTGTTGGTGGATCGCATGTAAAAACAGACGCAACGGGCCGTGCCCTTATTGAGGGGACGCACACAACCGTTCTTGACTCGAATACGGAAATTACGCTTGCAGCATTCGATACGCAAAAAAATCAAACGCGTTTACGACTTGAAGCGGGAAATGTTTGGTCTCGTGTCAAAAAACTTTCGGACAAAGGAGAATTTTATGAAATCGAAACGCAGACAGCTCGCGCGTCTGTGCGCGGAACATCTTTTGGATTGAGCAAGAAAGGAAATGTAACGACATTGTATGTTGTTGAAGGGATTGTAAACTTCGGGACGATTCCGCCAGAAACAGATGATTCCATTCGCTTTTCAGCGGCGAATGTTTCGGCTGGAAAAAAAGCCGTATTGCTTGATGGGGCTTTGGTTCCGATCGTAAGCGACATCACAAAAAAAGATAAACAGGATCCGTGGTTTGTTTTTAATAATCCGACCGTTGGCGCACCACCATCTTCCGCTGTTTTGATTCAAAATCCCTCTTCCGCCGTGTTGACTGAGACAATTTCTACACCGTTGAATGAAATGATTGCCCCTGCAGAAACACCTTTATCTCCGGTCGTTTCAATACAACCGGAACAGACAACCGTGCCTGTCATAGAAGAAACAATCCCAACAACACCGACGACGACACCACCACCAAATCGAACGATTACTCCTGCAACGCCAAATTCTCCCGAGCTTTTGCTTTCAACTGTTTCGCCAAATTCTATTGTTGCCGGGACATCCGCAACACTGACGATTTCTGGATCCGGATTTATAAAAGCGGGAGTGTTTACGGTTTTAATCGGTAATACACGCATGACATCACTGAAAGTGGTTGATGATTCTACGATTCAAGTAAGTGTCAGTGCGGGACAATTCCCAGCAGGGAGTTATAATGTTCTTGTTGAAGGAACATCGAACACAACCTCGACGCTCTTTTCTGGTTTGACGGTGACACGTGCGCCAATTTCACAAACACCATTACGATAATTTCATGGAACTGAAACATTCACGTATTAAATCGAAATCATTCCTGTTCCCGTTTTTTTTGTTATGTGTTCTTCTTGTTACGGAAGCGCCGTTTGTATTCGGCTTGTTCCAAACGGTACAAGAAAAAATAACAGATCGTTTGTTTTTACAAAAAACAGGATCTGGCAAAATCGTTGTTATTGCGATTGACGACGCAAGTATTGCAGATATTGGTCAATGGCCGTGGCCACGGACGGCGTTTGCAACTATTTTAGATCAACTTATCTCTGATCCGCTGAACAAACCGGTTTCTGTCGGAATAGATGTGAGTTTTTCAGAACCATCAAGAGTCGGATCTGATGACGATGTTCGATTATCCGAAGCTCTTGAACGAGCGCGGGCTGCAGGAGTATCTGTTGTATTACCGATCGATCTTGCGTCGAATACTAATCGTGTGTTGAGTGAACCGTTTCCGCTTTTTAAAGAAAGAACGCAACAAGGATTTATCAATATTCCGCTTGATGGCGATGGTGTCGCACGTTACAGCGATTGGTCGCGATCAGGGACGATGACAGAAAGTTTTTCTCATGCGCTTGCGCCTGTTGCCGCACCAAATCCGTTTCGCATTGATTATCGCGGAACAAATGGTTTTTCCGTTATTCCATTTTTGGATGTTGCTATCGGTCAAATACCAAGTCGTATTTTCAAAGATAAAATCGTTCTCATTGGAGCAACAGCGCCGAACTTGCATGATGATGTTGCAACACCATTCAATAAAATGGCCGGCGTGTTCGTGAATGCAAACGCCATCAATACGTTGCTTGCCGGAAAATTTTTCACGAGTCTTGATCGAGCAATTGCTTTTGTTTTGATTGGATTGATTGCTGCGTTTGTCAGTTTGATTGTGCGCCGCATCAAAAAATTGATTCCGCTTTTGTTTTCGCTTGTTGCTGTGCTTGTTGCGATCGTTGTCGCGACGTCTGTTGCGTTTGGATTCTATTTGTTACTTCCGATCTTTTATTTTTTTCTCGCGTTCGTTCTCTCACTCATCGCATCACTTGCATTTCATTACATCACCGAATCTAAAGAGAAAGAATTTATTCGAAAAAGTTTTCAATATTATTTGACCCCGCATGTCATCGATGAAATTTTGAAGCATCCGGAAAAACTTTCGCTTGGCGGAGAATCACGTCACATGACGATTTTGTTTTCGGATATTCGTGGATTCACAACCATTTCGGAATCATTAACACCAGAAGAGTTAACGCATCTGTTGAATGAATATCTTACGGCAATGACCGACATTATCATGGAACATGGCGGGGTCGTTGATAAATATATCGGCGATGCCATTATGGCATTTTGGGGAGCGCCGCTTGATGATGCGAATCAAGAGTCAGAAGCCTGCATGAGCTCTGTTTTGATGATGCAGAAACTTGCGGAATTGAATAAGACATGGAAGACGCCGCTTGCGATTGGAATTGGAATGAATTCAGGAAATGTTGTCGTTGGAAATATGGGTTCGCATAAGCGATTCAATTACACGGTGATGGGGGATGAAGTAAATCTCGCATCACGTCTTGAGAGTTTAACGAAGTATTATCGTGTAAGCGTGCTTGTAAGTGAGTCGACGTATCGAGCGATTGGTTCAGAAAGCGGATTTTATTTTCGAGAACTGGATCTTGTCGTTGTAAAAGGAAAAAAAGAACCGACAAAATTATTCGAGCTTCTTGTTGAGAAACCGAGTGCGACAGACGATCAAGCTCTTGTCTATTTTCAAGCCGGACGCGCGCTGTATAAAAAGGGTCAGTGGGATTCCGCCATCGCAAAATTTAAAAAAGCCATCGCTTTGAATAACGATGGCCCTTCTCAATTATTTATCGAGCGTTGTGAAAAATTCCGCGTACATCCACCTCAAAATTGGAACGGAGTGTATGTATTCGAAAATAAATAATTATTCAACGATCAATGTTCCAAACATACCCATGGCACGATGTTTGCCGATGGAACAATAGAACGGATAGCTTCCTGGTTTTGATGGAGCGGTGAAAATTTTCTTTGTGCCTTCTGTTACAGTAAAGTTCGCGTTTGTTCCGTCGATAACGAAGTCATGTGTTCCGTCAACTTTTGTGAAGGTCAACTCAACAGCATTTCCTGCTTTTGCTTTAATGATATTTGGTTTGAAAAAGAAATTACCAGATTCCATGTTGACCTTAACTTGTGCTTCGCCGAGATAAATATCTGTAACAGGTACGTCATCTTCTTCATTGCCGCTCTTTGTCGTTGGTTTTGTTGTATATTGAATCGTGCCTCCTCCATCTTTGGTTGATGTTTCTACTTCAACGACGCCAAAATCGTCTTTTGTTGTGTCTGATTGTTGGGTTTCTGTTTCCGGAGCGCTTGTATCCTCAGCTTTTTGTGTTTCTGTTGAATTTGCACATCCTGCACCTGTAAGCGCAAGAATCGAAAGGGCCATGAGAAGTTTTTTCATAACGGCATGTGACATGAATTAAGAGAATGTTATAGTGTCTTTGTAAGGGGTTTAACGACACATACTATGATACCAAATTCGATTAAAATACAAAACAACATGTTGCCGGACGCTCCCGGTGTGTATTTTTATTTCGACAAGAGTGGATTGTTGTTGTATGTAGGTAAGGCAACATCGCTTGTTCGTCGCGTCGGATCGTATTTTACGAAGGCGCATGATGATCGTATCGCGGACATGGTTCCGAAAATTGCACGAATTGATTATATCGAGACACCGTCGGTTCTCGAGGCTCTCGTGTTGGAAGCAAATCAGATTAAATCGAAAAAACCAAAATACAACATTCTTGAGCGTGATGATAAAAGTTATTTGTATCTTACAATCACAAACGAACCGTTTCCAAAACCAATCTTGTATCGCGGTCGTGAGTTGGAACAGTTTGGAGTAAATCCATTTGACAAAGCTCTTTCTCTAAAAGCAAAGAAAAAATTCTTGCGTGTGTTTGGACCGTATACAAGTGGTGCTTCGCTTAAAAAAGCACTTGAAATTGTTCGTCCCATGATTCCATGGAGTATTTGTGAGCCGAATGTTGCACGTCCTTGTTTCGATTCGCAGATCGGTAAATGTCCAGGGGTTTGTTCGGGAAAGATTTCAAAAACAGATTATGCGAAGATTATTCGACAACTCGTTCTTTTTTTTGACGGGAAGACGAAATCGCTTGTTCGAGAAATGAAAAAAGACATGTTGCTCGCGTCAGCTCAGTTGCGATTTGAAGAAGCGACGGAACTTCGTCGAAAAATTTTTGCTCTCGAACACATTCGAGATGTCGCACTCATTACTCGTGAAGATTATGCCTTGCCGGTTGAGAAATTAGTCGGTGATAAAATAGATTTGAACGGTCGAATCGAAGCCTATGACATTTCGAATATTTCTGGAACGAATGCAGTCGGTTCCATGGTCGTATTTATCGACGGAAAACCTGCAAAAAATTTATATCGCAAATTTAAAATAAAAACCGTGAAAGGTCCAAATGATGTTGCGATGATGGAAGAAGTCATACGACGTCGATTAGCGCGTGCAATCTCTTCTCCGGCAACTTGGTCATTGCCGGAAGTTATGGTGATCGACGGCGGGGAATTACAAGTGAATCGTGTACAAGATATCCTCGACGAAATGGATATGCATGTTCCCATTCTCGGACTCGCAAAAGGGTTTGATCGAAAGCAAGATCGACTCGTCTATGATCGAAAGAATGAAGATTTGAATCGCATTATGACACGAGGAAAAGAATTGTTTCAGAAAGCTCGTGATGAAGCTCATCGCTTCGCGGTAAAGTTTCATCGAGAAAGACGACGAGCAACTTCAGGAGTTCCAATAAAAAAACTCCGACCTTGATAGGTCGGAGTTTTTTTGATGAGTTATCCACATCTCGCGTGGATTTTTTTGTTGACCCGTGGTGATGAGTGGTTTAGAATGGTTGCAAGTGGTACAGAGTGGGGCTGGACAATATGTTCGGTACTCACTTTTTATTAAAAAAAAGTTGTAGCCA
>CALQZE010000042.1 GCA_943348955.1 Candidatus Uhrbacteria bacterium RIFOXYB12_FULL_58_10
GAAAAAAAGGCACAAGAAATTCGTGAAGATTTAATCGACATGCTTGTTGAAGCTGGATCCGGACACAGCGCCGGTCCACTCGGCATGGCGGATATTTTCACAGCACTTTATTTTCACGTAATGATGCACGATCCAAAAAAGCCCATGTGGGCAGATCGCGATCGCTTAATATTATCAAACGGTCATATTGTTCCGATTCGATATGTGACAATGGCGCATGCAGGGTACATTCCAAAAAAAGAACTCATGACACTTCGTAAACTCGGATCGAATTTACAAGGCCATCCAGAATACGCCTACATCCCGGCGCTTGAAACCACATCAGGCCCGCTCGGTGAAGGCGCATCACAAGCGGCTGGCATGGCTTATGCCGCTCTTATGGATCGTTCCCCATGGCGCGTCTATTGCTGTATGGGTGATGGCGAATTAGATGAGGGACAATGTTGGGAAGCGTTCCAATTTGCAGGTGCAAATAAACTTTATAATCTGACATTCATCATCGATCGCAACAATATTCAGATCGACGGCCCAACAGAAGAAATCATGCCGCTTGAACCGATCGGTGCAAAATTTGAAGCATTTGGCTTGAATGTAATCCGTTGTGCAGGAAATGATATTCGCGATTTCGTTACAGCCGTTGAACGTGCGCAAGCAACCAGTGATAAATGTTCTGTGATCATCGCAGATACCATTCCAGGTTACGGTGTTGATTTCATGGAATACGATTTTACGTGGCATGGAAAGACACCGGCAAAAGGACAAGAAGCAAAAGACGCTCTGAAGAATTTGCGAACACTCTGGGGAAAGATTGAAAGTGAACACGAATAGTATGTCTACAAAAAAAATTCAAAAAGGAATCAATCCTCAAGCATATCTTGTTCGCAATCTCTTCGACACAAAATCTCTCAAACAAATTCCAACACGAAATGGATATGGCGAAGGTTTAGTCGAGGCAGGAAAGAAAGATAAAAATATTGTTGTCCTTTGCTGCGATCTCACGGAATCAACACGCTCAGAAATGTTTAAAAAAGCATTTCCAAATCGTTTTATTCAAATGGGAATCGCAGAGCAAGCCCTTGCTTCGATTGGTGCCGGAATGTCGATGGCGGGAAAAGTTCCATTTATTTCAAGTTATGCAGCATTTTCTCCCGGACGAAACTGGGAACAAATCAAAACAACCATTGCTCTTCAGAATTCAAACGTGAAAATTGCCGGCGCTCATGCAGGATTGTCTGTCGGACCGGATGGAGCAACGCACCAAATGCTCGAGGATATTGCGATTGCAAGTGTTATTCCAAACATGCGTGTGGAAGTCCCCTGTGACGCAATTGAAACGAGAAAGACAACGGTTGCTGGGGCGAAATTTGTCGGGCCATTTTATTTCCGCTTCGCTCGTGCAAACTCTCCTGTCTTCACCACAGAAAAAACTCCATTCAAACTCGGAACCGCAGAAATCTTTCGATTCGGAAATGATCTCACCATCATCGCCGCGGGCCCACTTGTTTATGAAGCCCTTCTTGCTGCAGAAATGCTTTCAAAAGATCATGGAATTGAAGCGCGTGTCATCAATTGCCATTCTGTAAAACCACTCGATGAAAAAACAATCGTGACTGCAGCAAAAGAAACAGGCGCAATTGTCACCGTTGAAGAAGGACAAGTGCACGGCGGACTTGCTGGAATCATTTGCGAAACACTTGCCCTCACAACCCCCGTTCCCGTCGAACGTGTTGGCGCGCAAGATCGTTTTGGTGAATCAGGTGAACCGCGGCAAGTGCAAGAAGCTTTCGGTATTACCGCACCTTTTATCGCTCTTGCTTGTGATCGTGTTCTCCAACGTAAAATGGGAAAGGCTGTTTCAAAAATTCCCGCCCACATTACCGCTGCCGATGAACAACGATTACTCATGCGAGAAGCTATCATGAAAGAATCGTTATCGCGTGCACCGGTCAAATGGGGCGGAAAAAAACCGAACACATCCATGCGAAAAAAATAAAAAGAAACCGCCCGCAGCTTATTGTTGGGCGGTTTTTTGATTACCAAATTTCTCTCCTAAGCCCGTTGACGATTCCGTCATTTTTTGATACGGTTTCCATCTTGCACGTGAAGGCAAGTGAGGGATTCCGACATGAAAAATCTCAAGAATGTTATCGTGATCACCATCGATAACGATGCGGAAGGGCGACAGATCATGTTGATCTTGCTCGCAGCTGGCATCGCACACATTCGATCAGCACAACCGCACGGAGCATCGCTCGAAAAAGAGCATGGGATTCAAGAACTCGTACTCGCATCAGGTAAAACAGAAGTATGGACCGTGGAAATACCCGGTCCTGCCATGGAAAACTTGTTTCGACGCAACGGTCTCACCCTTACCATCATCGATCACCACACCTACGGACAGCTCGATCGCGCACACGATACATTCGGTAAACGAAAACTCGGTTCGCTCGAACAATTCCTTCTCCTTGCAGGCATCACAGACAAAGATCTTCGCAAGTGGAAATTCGATCCGCGTCTCGTTCACGGCATCGGCGTCATGGATGACCGATTCGTACGTGGATTGCGTACGGAAGGATTTTCCCCCGAGGAAGTGCGTCGAGTGATTGCCTATCGCGAGATGTTGGATCGCCAAATCAATCCGGAATACGACTTGATTGCAAGCGTTGCGGAAAATGTCTGGCAGACCCGACGGCTTGAACAAGGATATCTTATTTGTACTTCTACATCTGACCTGCGCGTTTCCTACGCTGTTTGCACGCGCAGCATTACCGATTCGCTCGAGGAACATCCGCTCATTCTCGTCGACCGCGGAGGTCGGCAAATTTACGTCAGCAACGTTCCGTATACGATCATCAAAAAGCTTGAAGAAGCGTTTGAAGGTCACAGAACGTTTACGTATGCGCTCGGACGCTGTTGGGGTATTGATAACGACGCTGTCAACATTCCAAAAATCACTCTTGAAGAAATTCTCTCCGTCGTCACTCGAGTTTAACCTCTCGAGTTTTTTATTTCTTCCCACATTCCACGTTTTCTCGTATAATTCTCAAATAGAATCACTTTTTTGACTCTTCCCTAATCCCTTTTCCCCTACCCTTTTCTTTTATGTTCGACGTTATTGCTATTGGAGATATCAAACTGGATACATTTGTTGTCCTCGACGACGCATCTGTGAGTTGCCAGCTCAAAATGCCGGAATGTCAGCTTTGTCTTGAGTATGGCGCAAAAATTACGGTCGATGTCGTCGATTCTCAAATTGCGGGAAGCGCTCCAAATGTTGCTGTTGGTCTTGCACGTATGAAACTGAAAACAGCTGTCATGAGTAATATGGGAACAGACGGAACATACAATCTTGCGCTTACGACACTTGCAGTAGAAGGTGTCGCTACAAAATTCATTCGTGCGATCAACACAATCCCAAGTGCCTACTCTGTTGTTCTCATGTTTCAAGGTGAGCGCACCGTTCTTGCATCTCAAACAAAGCGCATGTACACATTTCCAAAACCGTTTCCAAAAACAAAATGGATCTACGTCGGCGAAATGGGAAGCACCTATGAAAAAATGTATCGAGAAATAACTACACACATAAAAAAGACAGGTGTTCAACTTGCGTTCAATCCGGGCACAATTCAAATTCACGATCGTAAAAAAGAATTGTTTGATCTTATTGCGCAAACAACTGTTTTATTTGTTAACCTTCAAGAAGCCCAGGCGATTACAGGAGAAACATCAACGGAAATTCATCACCTTGCGACAGCGCTTTGGAAATTGAAAATGAAATATGTCGTGATTACAGATGGAAAAAATGGATCTTATAGTTTCGATGGTCACACCTTACTTTTCTGCCCAATCTTTCATGGAAAAGTTGTCGGAACCATTGGTGCGGGTGACGCTTTCGCAACAGGATTCCTCGGAGGAATCATTAAAAATTCAAAGAAACATCCACTCGTCTGGGGTGCCGTCAACTCTGCTTCCGTTGTTGGAAAGATTGGTCCGCAAGCCGGTCTTCTTTCAGACACGCATATTTTGAAACATATTCGAAGCAGCAAATCCTTAGTCCCAACGAAAATTTAACCTAATATGCTCACCACTCTTTCAGTCGTACTCAAAAAAGCAAAGCGTGATCAGTATGCGGTCGGTGCATTTAATATAAACAATCTTGAAATGATTCAGGCTGTCATGACCGCCTCCGAAGCAGAAAAATCTCCGGTTATTCTCTCAACGTCTGAAGGAGCTATTGAATATGCAGGAATGGATGAACTCGGTACACTCGTTCATCTCGCCGCAGAACGATCAAAACGACCCGTTGTCTTTCATCTTGATCATGGAAAAGATGTGAAACTGGTTGAACGCGCGATCAAGAGCGGATGGTATACGTCTGTCATGTTCGATGGATCAAGTCTGCCATTCAAAGAAAATATCAAGGCAACAAAACGTCTTGTCGATATGGCGCACAAAAAAGGAATCAGTGTCGAAGCAGAGCTCGGAGCCATCGCCGGAATTGAAGACTTCGTTTCTGTTGAAGCACGCGATGCACACTTCACGAATCCAGAACAAGCCGCGGAGTTTGTTGAGAAGACTGGTTGTGATGCGCTCGCGATCGCGATCGGAACTTCTCATGGCGCATACAAATTCAAAGAAGCTTCTGCCCTCGACTTCAAACGACTGCAAACAATTCGCAAACTTGTAAATATTCCACTTGTCCTTCATGGTGCATCCGGCATTCCTGCGGATGTAAAAAAGGTCTGCCTAGATTACGGATGTAAAATTGAAGATGCAAAGGGTGTATCCGATGCACATATTAAAAAAGTTGTTTCGCTCGGCATCAATAAAGTAAACATCGACTCAGATCTGCGAATCGCCTTTGATGCCGGCGTTCGAAGATTCTTGCACGACAATCCGGAAGTCATTGATCCGAGAAAAATTCTCGGTCCTGCAAAAGATTTGATCACGCAGGTTGTCAGACAAAAAATGAAAATGCTCGGTTGTTCAGGAAAAGGATAATTCTAAAACCGCCAATTTGGCGGTTTTATTATTTGTTCTATGTTATTGTATAAACACTATGTCAAAGATTGTATTGCTTCACGGATTCGCTGTCGGACTTTCTTCACCCATTGTGCGTCCACCGTTTGGACCGAGCGCCAGCATGACCGCTTTTAATCATCTTATTTCAACAAATGAAGCTTCTGTATTTCCTTGGGGTGTTGAATACCGTGTTCAACCGTGGCAA
>CALQZE010000043.1 GCA_943348955.1 Candidatus Uhrbacteria bacterium RIFOXYB12_FULL_58_10
CGATGTCCGTATTGATCAACTTTTTCAAATCGTCCGATCCTGGACACAAACATCCGAAATTTCCTTTTACGATCGCCGAGCACATACCGGAATGCTTCGTTACGCAACCATTCGCGCAACAAGACTTGGTGAAACCATGATCACGATCGTTACGAGTAAACCAACAGATGACGCCGAAGAAAAGAAGATTCGTGAATGCCTTTCGATTCTTTCCAAAACTCCGGAACTTAGTACGCTCATTTGGTCTATAAATGATTCGGATGCGGACACATCCTTCGGAACCGTTCTTCACACCATTTCAGGAAATGGGTGGATTGAAGAGAATATCGGTGGGCTTACCTATCGCATCAGTCCAAACGCTTTCTTTCAAACCAATTCTTACGCATCCGGCATTCTCCTTGAAACCGTGAAAGCTTGTTGTGGAGATGTTTCAGACAAACGCGTTCTGGATCTTTACTGCGGAACAGGATTCTTCTCAATCGCACTTGCGGCAAGTGCGAAAGAAATGATCGGAGTGGAGCTTGTTGAAGATGCGATTGCGGACGCACGCATCAATGCGGAACGTAACAACGTAAATCCAACGTTCATTGCTGCCCCAACCGAAAATTACGATTGGTCTATTCACAAACCGGATTTGATCATTCTTGATCCACCACGCTCCGGCATGCACGATCGTGCGCTTGCAGACATTTTGAAATATCGACCTGAAACCATCGTCTACATTTCCTGCAATCCTAAAAACTTTGCACGCGAGATGGTACAATTGCAAGAAGTTTATAAGGTCGCATCTATAAAAGCGATCGATTTATTCCCCCATACTCCACACGTGGAGTTGGTAACAAAGTTAGTTCGTAAATAATCCCTATGAATAAGAAATCTGGCTTCGTTGTTCTCGTCGGGCGCTCAAACGTGGGAAAATCCACGCTCATGAATTCGCTCGTCGGATCAAAAGTGGCGATTACCTCCCCTAAACCACAAACAACACGTTTACCGATTCACGGAATCTTAACGCAAGAAGAAGGTCAAATCGTTTTTGTAGATACTCCTGGAATGATGAAGGGAGCACGAGACACCCTTTCTAAAACACTCGCAGAATCGATGAAAGGCGCATTGAACGATGTGGACGCCGTGTTATATATTGCCGATCCAACACGCTCCATCGGTGATGAAGAAAAATCTACCTTGCGATTGATTGAATTGATTGATAAACCAAAAATCTTGGTCATCAACAAAATGGATCTTGAAAAAAAACCGTACGTCGATTTTTATCGCGACTTGAAAGATAAATTCACTGAAGTGATTGAAGTGTCCGCTATGAAAGGGACACACATCAAAACACTCATCGAAAAACTTTACGAGATTCTTCCAGAAGGCGAACCGTTCTATCCGGAATACCAATTGACCAACATGGGAAATCGCGAGTGGATTGCGGAATTGATCCGCGAGAAACTGTTCCTGCGCTTGCGACAAGAAGTTCCCTACTCTGTCCACGTGGAAGTCACACAAATTGAAGAGCGTGAAAATAACCTTACGTACATTGCCGCAACGGTTTTCACAACAGACGAACGCTATAAACGCATGATCATCGGTTCTGGCGGACGTGGAATTCGCGAAATAGGACAATCTACGCGTCGAGAATTGGAAACCGTCATGAACAGAAAAATTTTTCTTGATTTAACCGTCGAGAAAAACCCACACTGGATGTTGAAGTTTGAAATGTAAAACAACAAAAAAGAAGAGTTTATGACTCTTCTTTTTTTATTCATTCATTATGGGTTAACAATTTCAGCAACTTTGTACCCCGCAAATGCATCCAAGAAATTCTGTTTAGAAAAAATATTCCAAGAACCTTTAGATGCCGGGGAAAGCGATACTTCCAAAATGAGAGGATTGTCACGATTCGCAAGAATCGTATAGCGACCGAACCAGTTGCGCGCTTCAATCGTCCGAACCGTTTCTTGTTTTCCATTGACGGTCAATGAAAATGTCCCGAAATCCTGGTCCGCTGTAACGCTTAATAATTCATCTCGATCTTTCACTGTCGCAGCATCTTGTTTAAGTGAATTGATGAAATTGTGAACCGAATCCGAAAGTCCGAGTGCCCCTGCAATCGAATCATCAAATAATCCTAGATTCAAAACAGTTTTTCGTTTGGAAATAAGTTCATCGTATTGATTCGTTGAAATCCAAATAAGTGTATTATCCCCTTTTTCGCCAGTGTCTCCGTCCAACCAAAGGGCTGGCAGAAAAATGGACGAAGCTGCCGCAAGAGATGTGGAGGATAAACTTCCTGAGTGTATCTTTGTTTCAAACTCTTGATCGGGTTTTGGTGGAATATCTGTCCCGATCGGAGAGTCTTTATATTTTGCATCGTATACATTTCGTGCATCGATGGATGATTGTGTTTCAGCCTTAGTATCCATCGTCCAACTTAACGCGACGCGATCTCCCGCTTTCCATTCTAGAAGAGTGATGTGACGATCTGCAATTTGTCCCCCCAACAGACTGACAATACTTCCATCTAATCCGAGCACTGTTTGTTTAAGAGACACGGATGCGTTTGGTTTCAATAACAAGATATCTGTTGCCGTTTTTATTTCATCAGCAGATTTTGGTATCGGTTGTACGGAACACCCAACACCGAGAAAAACAAGACCGACAAGAACCACCGAAAAGAATTTTTGCGTATGTCTTATCATAAAAGGTTTTATTTGAAACCGTCTTGTCTTCTCGACGTCTACTTCCCCGCCCATTCTCGAATGTGTTCCTCTGTTGTTTCTCCACAAATAAATTTCTTTGTTGTCGCGTTGTAAAAAAATGGAACTCCGCCACAAAGACCCGTGTCAAAAGTTTCGAGCTTCTTTGCATTCTCTTCATTGTGCCAGGTTTCCAAAATCTCAATCTTGATTCCCTCTTTATTTAATTTTTCAACGATCGGAAGCATCGTGTGGCAGTGTGGGCATTCTGTTCCGTAAAAAAAGTATTTCATATTGTTCGCAATAAGGTTGAATTCTGCTATGATTCTACCATGTTCAAGAAACTCGCATCAATCCTGTTTATCCTCTGTGTTTTCGGACTTCTCGTCTTGAATCGTTTTGATTTAAGTCCAAAAGTGATCGCAAAGATCAATCGAGACGATTCAACATCAGGCAATCCAACCTATTCGATCGGCCATACGTTCAAAAATGGCGAGACAATTTCAACACATGCGGGCGAATTTATTAAATTGCAAATCGGCTACCTTATTGAACTAAGCCTCGACGAAAATACAAACGTAAAATTAAAATCTCTTTCAAAAAATAACGTTCGGATTGGATTCGGACATGGGCGTATTCTTGTTTTCACTTCGGATGGAGGCTCTATAAATATTGATACACCAACGGCACAACACAAAATCGAAACCTCTTCCAAACTTTCTGCCGCAAGAGAAAACATGGTCAAAGCCACATTTGTCGGCTATGACTTCAACCATCTCACAAGTGTGATTCCAATCGTAGGAGTGATTCACACAATCATTCCATTGCTCGACCGAGAAATGGATGTAACATCACCGATCAACATTCACGATGAGAATCCTCCGATTGTCGAATCGACGAAGTTCGATCGAAATGCAGGTGTCTACAAAGCATTTTACGATTGGACAGAACAAAAATAGTCAGCACACTGAGCTGACTATTTTTGTTCTATCTCACCCATATTGTCTGAGCCCGTCGAAGACTGAGCGATCAATTCACTGCTTCGACAGGCTCAGCAAATAATATATTTATACGTTACGTGATGAGTTTCTTATTTCCATCCATTCTGTTTGATAATTTCTCTATATCCTGCAACAGACGCACGAGGTTTTCGTTTACATGTTTCAAAATCAACTTCGAATAATCCGAATCGAGCCGTAAAACCTTCTGCCCATTCGAAGTTATCAAGCAATGACCAGTGAAAATATCCGCGAACATCAACGCCGTGTTCGATTGCTTCTGCGACAGCAATAAGTGATTCTTTGATATACCACATGCGATGTTGATCTTCTTTATCCGCAAGTCCGTGTTCCAAAATGTAAACTGGCTTGCGAAACTTCTTCAGACCAAGAAGGACCTGTTTGATTCCTTCTGGATGTAATTCCCAACCAAGATCAGATGTCAGCCGATGTTTACCCGGTTTTCCAAATCGGAGATCGAGTGAGCGATAAAAGTAATAATTCAATCCGACAAAATCCTGATACTTCTGGATCTTATTTAAAAACCAATCGTTCCAGAAATAAACACTAATCTTTGCAATGAGTTGATTCACGATCCACGGTTGCTTCGCAGAAAAATGAATGTTGTGACTTGCAATACCGACCTGATGATCTACGTTCGCTGATTTGATCGTCGTGTACGCAAGCTTGTGTGCGTGTACGAGATGTTTCATCACACGAATGCACGTAAACAGGTTCTTTTCTTGCGGTGGCCAAATGCCCACAAAAAAACTGTTTGACGTATACACTTGTGGCTCATTCAATGTCACCCAAAACTTCACAACATCCCCAAACGATTCGACGACTTTCGCGACGAACACATCGAAATATTCCGCTGTTTTAGAAGATTTCCATCCGCCTTGATCGCGAACCCACAGTGGAACGGGCCAATGCCACAGTGTAACAAACGGTTCGATTCCTTGTGCACGTAATTTCTGAATAAATATCCGATATTGTTGCAAGACAGCCAAATCAAATTTCCCCTGTTGCGGTTCAATCCGAGACCATTCAATCGAGAATCGATATGCGTTTACTCCAAGTTGTTTTAGACAATTTAAATCCTCTTTTGGTCGAGAAAACGAATCGCACGCCAAACCAGAAATAAACTGAGTAAGATCATTTCCCTTTGTCTCATGATAACGTTTGCGTTCTTCCGAAATCTCCCATTCCGACCAATCATTATTCATGTTCCCTTCGATTTGATGTGAGGATGTCGCAGCCCCCCAAAGAAATGATTTCGGAAATTGGATCTGTTTCATATTATAAATCTGCAACTAATTTTTCAAGTGCATCAATATTATCATCGCACTCCGCTATCTTGCGATACGTTCCTGGACCGAATGATTGATCAAACACTTGTGTGAATGTTCCGGCCTTGCCCGTAAAAAACAGTTCGA
>CALQZE010000044.1 GCA_943348955.1 Candidatus Uhrbacteria bacterium RIFOXYB12_FULL_58_10
TCAATTGCCGGAATCGTTTCAACACGTCCAGGTTTTCTTGCGGGTGATAACACCGTTGGTTCCTATCCAATCGCTCTTGCAGGTCGTGTTCCAACAAACGTAAACATGGATGGTGGTGCGATCAGTGTTGGTGATCCGTTAACGACATCTTCAAAAGAAGGTTTTGCCATGAAAGCAAAAAAAGCCGGTCCGATTGTCGGATATGCGCTCGAAGCTTTTGACGGTTCACACGGAAATCAAATTACTGTATTCGTGAACGCAGGATTCTGGGGCGGTGAAACAACGAGTCAAACACCCGGAACAAACAACCAAGCTTCATTGTTTGCACAAGGTGGAAATGAATCGATGACTGCATTGAACATGAGTGGAAACATCAACATGAGTGGAAATGATCTCTTGAGCATTGGACGTATTGCAGGATTAAGTGATGCTTGGAGTATCGAGTTTGATGGAACCATCAAGACAGCAACATTGCTGAAAACAGTTATTACCGGACACAATAATCAACAAGTAGAAACAATCGCTGTTACTTCACCGGAAGCGGTGATCACACTTGCGGGAACGGCAAAACTAGAAAACGGAACAGCTGAAATTCGTTTTGCAGAAGTGTCCCTTGATTTTGGAAATGTCGTTTCTGCCATCATGCCGATTCGTGTGATTGCAACACCAAACGGTCCGGTATCATTATATGTTTCTGAAAAAGATCAAAGTCACTTTGTCGTGAAGAGTTTTGGTGCGACGGTAAGTGATATTGAATTCGACTGGATGGTTACGGCGTATCGTAAAGGATACGAACCCGTTGTTACACCTGTCGTTATTCCCGTACAAGTCGTTTCTTCCCCTGTTTCAAACATCGTTTCTGAAACAAACTTAAGCGTGCCGGAAAGTTCTGAGCCTGCTGTTGTGAGTACAGAAATTGTAGCTCCGGTTTCATCTCCACCAATCGTTTCAGAACCGATTACGGCTGTTTCTGTTGCTCCCGCATCTCCGATGAGTTCGGATGTAACCATTGTCGACCAAGCAGTGATTGTTCCTGAGAGTTCGAATGCTCAGGCGCCATCACTGTAATTCGAATGTTCACCGCGTCATTAAAACGCGCGTTCTTTCCGGCACAATTTCATAGCAAAAAAGACCCGTACCCCACACGAGTCTTTTTTGATATTTGTACTTCCTCGCAACGACACACAAAAAAAGTTATACTGAATGCAATATGATCAAACACAAACAATCACTCGGCGAACAATTATTACAAACGGTTCGCGGAATTTTATACGGTTTCGTTTTTCTCTTTCCACTTTTCTTTCTTCCGTTCACGCTTGACCTCCTTGAGGTCAATAAACAAACGTTGTTGCTTCTCGGAACATGTATCGCAGCACTTCTTTGGTTTGGTTCGATTCTTGCAAATAAAACAATCACCTTTCGTTTGAGTTGGATTCCGCTTTTACCTGTTTTGTTTGCAATTTCTCTGGCTCTTTCCGCGTGGTTTTCGATTGCTCCGTTTGCATCTTGGATCGGTTCTTCCGGAACAGAATATACAAGTGTTATGACGGCGGGATCTCTTTGTTTATTGTTTTATCTTTTGACGCAAACAATCACGAAAGCAAGTCAATTTCGCAAGCTTTTTTTCTTCGCACTGATCGGTTCGACTTGTGCGGGACTTTTCGCGATTTTATCATTGTATAAAGTTCAGGTTTTTCCTTTCCTGCACATGACGGCGGGCATGATTTTTAATACGGTCGGAACCATGAATACTCTCGCCATTTTTTTGACAGTGATGTGTGTGTTCTCGATGGGGTATTTTCTGAACGAATCAAATGAAACCAGTAAGTTGAATCGGATCGCATTATCCGTTTTCACAGGACTCCTTAGTCTGGAAACTCTCTTTCTTTTACTCGCACTGAATTACGGTTGGCTTTGGTTTCTTCTCATTCTCGGTCTCGGAATTGTCTTTGTTCTTTTTGTCTTACGATCGAAAACAGCCGTACCGATGGTGAAATTATTTCTTCCTTCCGCGCTGGTTGTACTCGCACTGTTATTCTTGTGCAAAATGCCAAGCCCGATCGCTTTTCAACTTCCTGTAGAAGTTTCTCCGAATTTTGCATCGAGTTACGACGTTCTTCAAAAAACATACGCGCAGCATTCGTTTTTATACGGGACAGGATCCGGAACATACGCGTTCGATTTTGCCGCATTTCATGGAACCGCCATCAATCAAACCAATTTTTGGAATACACGTTTTGATCGTGCAACTTCTTTCGCGCTCACGCTTGCAACGGAATCGGGAACCATTGGAATCATCGCCTATCTCTTATTTGTCTTTGGGATTGGTGGTTTTGCGATGTTTCATCTATTCCGAGGGAAAAATGAACAAGAAGCACATTTTATTGCGCAATTGTTTTGTCCTTGGTTAACCCTTTTCATTGCCTCTCTACTGTTCCCGTTTAACATGACACTCATTATTCTCTTTTTCGTTCTTTCCGGTTTGCTTACTTCAAGTATTATCCGAAAAGAGAAGACTGTGACGTTTGCACATTCTTCCTCGCTCGCTTTTGGATCTTCCGCACTTTTTATCCTTTTTGTTCTTGCGCTGTTTCTTGGAATTTTTCTGACAACAGAACGTTATGCGGCGGAGATCGCTTATGCAAAAGCGATCCGATCCGATCGCGCGAATGTGGATGTAAAAACGCTCGTAACAGAACTTGATCGTGCAGCAACATTGAATCAATTCGATGACGGTGCTTATCGTAACTTGGCGGCAGCATTGATTCTGCGAGTTAATGAAGAATTGAAATCTACTTCTTCAAATAGTCCGTTGAATGATCAATCAAAACAATATATTCAGTCATTGGTCGCAGCTTCTGTAAATGCGGCCGTGCATGCAACAGATTTGTCACCCCATAACGTCACAAACTGGTTGGTTCGCGGAGAGGTCTATCGTTCTCTTGCGGCGATTGTTCCGCATGCTGCAGATTTTTCTCGCGAAGCTTATAAAAAAGCAACAGAGCTCGAGCCCAATAATCCAAGTCATTGGATGGAATTAGGAAAGACAGATCTTGTTTCCGCGGATACTTCACAAGCACTCACAGCGTCGAAGGATTCAAAGATCGCGGAGGAAGCAAAACAAGATGTTCAAAAATCACTTACTGCAGCTCAAGAATCTTTTGAAAAAGCGATCGAACTCAAATCAAATTTCTCCCCAGCACATTTTCAACTCGGTCTTGTCTATGAACGGGAAGGGAAGTTGGATCTTGCGATTGGGAAAATTGAAAGTGTTGCAAAGTTCAATATTTCGGATGTGGGCGTTGCATTTGAACTCGGAATGCTTTATCTCAAACGAAACGGAACAGAAGATCTTGCTCGTGCGGAAAATGCCTTTAAGCATGTTATTACGTTGACGCCGTCATATAGTAATGCCCATTGGTATCTTGCATCGATCTATGAAAAGCAAGGGAAACGAGATCTTGCCATTCAAGAAATTGAAACCGTTGCTAAATTGAATCCGGGAAATCAAATTGTGAAAACCCGCCTCGATAAACTCAAAGCAGGTATTCCACAAACTCTCACACCACCACCAACTCCCTAAAAAATAAAAACCCGTTCTTGCTTCAAGAGCGGGTTTTCTTTATGATTGGATGCGTGGAGAGAACATGTGTTTTGGGAATTGGCCGCAAACGCGCATACGATCTGTTCGGTATGAGTTTATGCTGACCCTTCTGCGATGATCTGCTCAGGGTCTGGTCAGAGAAAGCATAAAACGTACACTTGCTTGCGGGTGTTTAGTCGAATAGGAGTTGCGCCATGCGAACAATGAACAAGATTCATGGATGTTTAGAATGTGGAATTGGCGGTTGTCGCGCACCGGAATCATCCGTCCCCGTAAAACTTCCAGGCCGAGACACTCCGCCTCCGCGGAAACCGTCTGCCGAGAAGAAACGTGAACGATGTCCGAAACCCGCGGCTTATCCCTCGCTGTTCTACTGACATCTCCATGATTGTGCAAACCCGCGACCCCCCCCCTCGGGAACGCGCAATCCCTGCGACTCGCTTCACGAGTCGTTTTTTTATTCCACGATTTCCTTCATAAGTTTTGCGGCTTCTTTCGATTTAAAAAAGAAATATCCAACGGTTACAAAGGTGAGAACAGGGGAGACCCATTGCGGAACGTGAATTCCATAACTGTCGGCAAGCATAACCATTCCAAGAAAAAGAACAGAATACATGGCGCCGTTCTTTAAGAACACATATTTTTTTATGCGATCAATATTTCCCATGGTAAGTGCACGCACAACATACGCACCGAGTCCGTTTCCAAGCAAAATGAGCGGGACAGAAAGGGTGAAGGCAAACGCTCCGAGTACACCGTCGATCGAGAATGTTGCATCGATGATTTCGAGGAACAAAATCTTACTTAGGTCTGACATGCCCGTGTTGTGAAGAAGCTCTTTTTCTCCTTTTTCTGCATTTTGTTTAAATCCGTGTGTGATGAAAAAAGCGGATGATCCAATGACGGCACCAAATGCCATAAGGGGATTTATTTTCATCATGGTCCAAACTAAGACAGCGAGTAAGACGGAAACAGTGGAGTAAAACCAGAGTCCGTTTTGTAAAAAGAATTTTTCATGCGGGAGTCCGAATCGTTTGTCTTCCAAAAAAAGCCAGTGCAAGAATAAAAAGATCAGAAATGTTCCACCACCCGCGAGTAAAATCGGTGCAGATCGTTCAACGGCTTCCATGACACTTGCATCTCCGCTGAATGTTGCTGTGAATGCTTGAATCGGACCGAGTCCCGGAGTTGCAAACCAGACGATGATCCATGGCAAAAGTCCTCGTACAAGAATAACCGCAAAGAAAAGTCCCCATGTGAGAAACCACTTTTTTGCTTTTGCGCTCATGGTGGAAACAACCTCCGCATTGATAATGGCGTTATCGATACTTGAAATTGTTTCAAATAAACAAAGCCCCAGGACCGTCAGTAAGAGAGAAAGAATATACATACGGGAACAGTATAAAGGATTTCTGTGTGGGAGGAAAACTGTCCCGTGTTATACTTGTGTTGAAATACACTATTTTTACGTTTATGTTCAATCAACGA
>CALQZE010000045.1 GCA_943348955.1 Candidatus Uhrbacteria bacterium RIFOXYB12_FULL_58_10
GTCGTTGAGTTCTGAAGCGAAGAATCTTCTCCACTTCATGACCTTACGACTTACGATTTCTCCTAACCAACACTGTTATGGTTCAACCAACCAAACCGCAACCGCAAGCTCCGCGACCGGAAGGAAACAAATTCCGAGGTCGTGTCTTTCACGCAAAACGTCCAAACACACCGCACCCATCACAACCAACACAAACAATTAAAACCGTTACCGCACCAAGCGGAGACAAACTTCGCATCATCGTTCTTGGTGGATGTGAGGAAGTCGGACGTAACTGTACGTTAATTGAATACAAGAATGACATCATTCTTATCGACTTAGGTCTTCAATTCCCAGAAGAGAACATGCCTGGAATCGATTACATCATTCCGAACGTTTCCTATTTGAAAGGCAAAGAGAAAAATGTTCGCGGTGTGATTATCACCCACGGTCACTATGACCACATCGGTGCCATTCCACACATTGTTCCAAACATCGGTAATCCCCCAATCTACGCACTTCCGATGTCAGCCGGAATCATCAAGCGTCGACAGGAAGATTTTCACACACGTCCGCTTAACATCAAGGTGACAAAAAATACAGACATCTTGAAACTCGGAGCGTTCACCGTTTCCTTCTTCCACATCAACCACAATATTCCAGACTCTGTCGGTATCGTCATTGATACACCAGCAGGAACCATCTGCCACACTGGTGACTGGAAATTTGATTTCCATCCTGCAGGAACAGAACATGCGGACTTTCAACAAATTGCCGGAATCGGAAAGAAAGGCGTGTTGTGTTTGATGGGAGATTCCACAAACGCAAACGTTCCTGGACACCAGGTCTCTGAAAAAGTTATCGAAGATGAATTGCGCATGATTATTGAAAAAGCAAAGGGTCGTGTCATTATCGGTACGTTCGCTTCCCTTCTTGCACGTGTTAAACAAATCATTGAAATCTCAGACTCTCTTGGAAAAAAAGTTGCTATTGATGGTTACTCAATGCGTACATATATTGAAATCGCCAAAGAACTCGGATTTATCAAGTGTCAGCTTTCAACGCTCATCAAGCCAGAACAAATGGACAGCTATGCAGACGATAAAATCGTTCTCATCTGTACAGGTGCTCAAGGAGAGAAGAACGCCGCACTTAACCGCATTGCAAACAATGAACACCGCGTGATTCGCGTCAGAAAGTCTGACACAATCATTTTCTCAAGCTCTGTCATTCCAGGAAATGAAAACTCTGTTCAGCGTCTCATGGATACGTTGTATCGAAAAGGATGCAAAGTCATCAACTACAAAATGATGGATGTGCATGCCGGAGGACACGCCAAAAAAGAAGATATCAAACTCATGCTTGCTCTGTTCAAACCAAAATACTACGTTCCGATCGAAGGAAACCATTTCCTTCTTCGTGAAAACGGCATGGTCGCGCAATCGATGGGATGGAAAGAAGAAAATATTTTCATCGTTGATAATGGACAAGTCATGGAATTTTGGAAAGAAGGCGGACGACTCACCCAAGAAAAAGTTCCGAGTGATTATGTCTTCGTTGATGGACTCGGTGTCGGGGACGTTTCACAAGTTGTCCTTCGTGACCGTCTCGTTCTCGCAGAGGACGGAATGGTTGTCGTGATTGTGCAGATTGAAAAACGCACAGGCAAACTTGTCGGAAATCCCGATATCGTCAGCCGCGGATTCATCTTCATGAAAGATCATATTGAACTCATTGAAGGAACACGCAAGGAAGTCAAAAAATTAATGGATCAAGCAAAACCAGGAGCAGCAGCTGGAGATTCACAAGCGGAAGCGGACACAAAATATATTCGCGAACAAATTCGCGATGAGGTCGGTAAATTCTTGTTTAAGAAAACAGAACGCCGACCAATGATTTTGCCCGTCATTATCGAAGTTTAAACAACCATTCAAACCCGTTTCGCAAGAGACGGGTTTTTGGTTGACAAAATCGTCATTTTCGTGTAAGATCCTTTGTCTGCGTGCAGTATTATTGCCGCAAACCAAGCAAATTCGCTTGAAAATGCTTGTCGCGGGTGCGATGAGTATCGAAGGAAATTCTCAACAGGGGGCAAACATCGTGCAAAAGAAGGACAAAAAAGGCAAGTTGAATTGGCTCCCGGAGCTGATGCAACTGCGCCCCTACGGCGAGAGCGGGCTCACGAAAGGCGTGCGCGGGATGATGAACATCTGGTCACCACTGACCCTCGGGTTCCTCGTCTTCATCGCGTTCGTCTGGTACGAGTTCGGTCTCCTCGCGTTCACGAAGCCATTTGCAATCGCGCTGGCACTCGTGGTCCCGAGCTTCTTGCTCGTCATGGACATCATCAACTTCATCAAGGACGAAGATGATGCGAAGTGGTGGATCAACTACAGCCGCATCGGCCTTTCGGTCGTGCTAACGTTGTTCACATCGGTTGCATTTCAGCTCAGCGTCTTTCACGATGACATCACTGATCTCCAGCGCGCAAAGATCGTTCACGTCGCACACGACAAGATCGATGCCGCCTGGAATCCGCAGATCAAAACTGCGGAAGCAAATCTCGCTTCGGTGAACACGCAGATCGACACCGATCGTGCAGCTCTCGCAGCTCAGCAGAAGACGGAAATGGATCAGTCTCTCGCGACCGAGAAGGGGGCGATCGACGCCATCCAGCACAACACGGCACACGCCGCTCTCGCGTATGATTCGGCATCGAAGGCAAAAGCACTGCGCAAGGATGCAGACGCTCGTCATCTCGCCACCGAAGCTCTTCGCGAAAAGCAGAAGACAGAATCAGCTGCGTTCGATGCAGGTATAGAAGGAAAACGAAAGGCTCCTCAAGTTGCCATCGTTGCCCTGCGCGAACAAAAGTCTCAGGAAGAAAAGAGTTTGAAGACTCTCTCGAACACGGCCGTCGAAACAAAGTACGGCGTCGTCATCAAGACCGGCTTGGTTGATCAGTTGAAGACGCTCTACATCGAACTTCCGGCAGCGAACGAAAGCGCGTTTTCCATCTGGCTCGGCATCTTCATGTGCTATGTCCTGATCTTCATTCTCGAGCTCGGGCCGTTTCTCGCCCGCAACCTCGCGAAGCAAGATCTCGCCGATTACTATCGACAGAGTCTGCAAAAAGCTCTTCAAACGAAGCGCGACAACATGTATGCCGAAATCTGCATCGCTGCAGCACCGGCCATGAACGCGATATCCGAATGGCGTAAGGCTTGCGATGAAGAGATCGGCAACGGAATTCCGTCCCACGCCGAACTCAACAACGTGTTGCGTCGCCAATGGACGCTGCTCGTTGATGCTCACGTGACGACCATGTACGTCGAGGCGGCAAAGCGAGGCGATGCCGGACTTGAACTGCTGGGGCAATTTCTCGAGAAGAACGGCTACCCCGATCTCCGCGACAGCAACCGCTACTGGTTCTGCCCGGAAGAAGAGGCTGCGACGCGCTGGAACTTCAAAGCCACTGCCCGCGGCAACGTCGCTCATCTCCCGGCAAGAACGCACTCCTAAACGTAATCGCTTCTCGATTACGTTTTTTCTTTCCCAAATTTTTGATCATTGTGTTATCATAACGCCATATGTTACGTGTCCTCACTGCTCTCAAACCCACAAATATTTTACACATCGGAAATTATTTCGGTGCCATTGAACCGTTTTTGCAACAACAAAAAACAGGCGATTCTAATTTTTTGTTTATTGCGGATTATCACTCCATTACTGTTCCGCAAGATCCGGATGAACTTCGGAAAAATATTTTATTTGCGACTGCGGCTTATTTAGCTGCAGGAGTGGATCCCGAAAAAACAACCTTGTTTCAACAATCTTATCTTCAAGAACACACGGAACTCGCATGGATTTTAAATTGTGTTGCATCCATGGGCGAAGTAGAGCGCATGACGCAATACAAAGATAAGGCTCGTGTTAAAGGCGAGACGGTTTCTGTCGGTTTGTTTGATTATCCAGTGCTCATGGCCGCAGATATTTTGCTTTACGACACAGAGATCGTTCCGGTCGGAGAAGATCAGAAACAACATGTCGAACTCGCGAGAGATTTAGCAGAACGATTCAATAAACGTTTTGGAGAAACATTCGTGATTCCAAAACCGATGATTCGCAAACAAGGTGCACGTATCATGGGACTCGATGATCCGGAAAAGAAAATGTCCAAGTCCGCACCAAGTGAAAAAAATTACATTTCACTCATGGATGATGAGGCAACAGTTCTTCGAAAAATAAAAAGTGCTGTGACAGACTCGGAAGGAACGATTCGTTTCGATGAATCCCGCAAGGCTGTTGCGAATTTAATGACGATTTATTCCCTCGTGACAGAAAAATCGATGGAAGAAATTGAAACAGAATTTGCCGGCAAAGGATATGGTGATTTCAAAATAGCGCTTGCCGGACACATAACAGCTTTTCTCAAACCCATGCAAGATAAAATAAATTCACTTCTCAAAAATGAAGATGAACTTCGAAACATTATCAAGCAAGGAGCTGGCAAGGCTCGTTCGATCGCACAAAAGAAAATGATCGAAGTCAGAAAAAAAATCGGGGTTAGCTAAACCCTGATTTTTTGTTCCCTCTTCTTTCTCTTAAATCAACTGCTCTTTATTTTGCACAAACGTCACAGCATCACGAATATCTGCGACACCCAAAATCCATTGCAAGATTCGCGCCATTCCAAATCCACATCCTGCGTGTGGAACCGTTCCATTTTCTCGAACTTTATCGATATACCAGGAGAAATCATCAATACTTCCTCCACGTTTTTGCAGTCGAGCAAACATTTTTGAATTTGTGAGACGACTCACTAATGTATCGATGTCGTGTACGCGAGCTGCCGATCCGACAGACTCTCCAGAGATCGGCAAAATCAAATCAGAACTTTGAACACGACCCGGACGTTCCGGATCCGGCAACATATTAAAGAACTTTTCCACTTCGATTTCTTTTCCGAAGTCATGCATCGGATCCGGATAATGCGTAATAAAAAGCGGCACGTTTCCATGTCGCTGAATGAGTTTCTGTTCACGGTGTCGATCAATATCATCTCCCCAA
>CALQZE010000046.1 GCA_943348955.1 Candidatus Uhrbacteria bacterium RIFOXYB12_FULL_58_10
CCGCTTCCGCGTGAGTTCAAGCCGTACGTGCTCCAATGAATCGGACACGAAAGGAGAATTCCATGAAGTGGTTCTTTCCCGCGTTGTGCCTTCTGCTTTTGCTGGCAGCATGCGATTTCAAAAGTGGCGGAACTCCTGTCTCGGCGTCTGGTGTGAGCAAAGTCTCCGTTCAAGTTCAGAAGGGTTCGGATGGACTGACCGCTGAACAGCGCAATGTCGGCGAACGACTGCTCGAGGACAACAAGCCCGGCTCCATCAAGCATCTCTACGTGATCTCGCCCTACAGCGGACAGGTCATCATCTACAGCACGATTCGCGGCAAGGCAACGAGCGGCGGAAAACGGCTGACACCAACGACAGTGGCTGCCGGGTATCGTGATGGAAGTTACGGGATTCCCATCACGATCGGAAACTCTGATCAATACACCGGCGAAGTGCTGGGAGATGATGGAACCTATGGTTCATCCGGTGATTATCTCTTCTGGTGGGACACGAAGGGCGTTTATCACCAGCACTACTTGACCGGCGGTCAGATCCTTCACATCTCGAATGCACCACTCGTGGTCAAAGAGGTGATCATCAACATGGAATTGACTCAGAAACCGGAACACAAAGAAGCAGAATGACTTCTCGCTCAGCATCTCGAAGCTCTCGGGATGTTTTTATTTTTTTTCATTAAACAATCGTATGAGAATTTGTATTGCTCATGATAGGTTGACAAAAACCAGGAAAAATGATATTTTGTATCGTTTCCTGGGCCAACTTTCAAGAGGTGATCATGCGTATATTTATTGCGAGTGATTTGCATCTTGGCGTCAGCGCTCAAGGTGACAAATCGTTTCGTTCTTTGGCGAAGTACGTCAATGAACACGGAACCGAAGATGACGTTCTCATGATCTTGGGCGACATCGGCATCGACGATGTATTCGTTCAGAAGGCGCTTCAGCACTTCCAAGATTTTCGTGGAAAGAAACTGGCGATTGCTGGAAACCACGACGTCTGGGTTGCACAGAAACGCGATACATCCTCTCTTCGTTATCATCGTCAGAGCGCCATCTTCCGGTTTAACGGATTCCATCCACTTGAAGACGAACCGATCGTCTTCGGTGACATCGGCTTTGCTGGCGCAATGGGATGGCACGATCGGACGTTCCGTGACGAAATCGGAATTCCGGATGTGAACTATGAGCTCAAAACGTTTCCGAAAGGGGAAGTTTGGCTCGATGCTCATCGGGTGAACTGGCCCTATACGGACAAGGAAGTCGTTGAAATGCAGCTCGAACGCCTTCATGCTCAACTCGAGGCTCTGAAAGCATCGGGTGTTACGCGCATGATTGTGGGAATGCATCACGTCCCCACAAAAGAACTGCTGTTTCATCCGCGCTGGCTCCTCTCAAAGAAGATGCGTTTTTTCAACACGTTTCTCGGAAGCCAACGGTTCGGCACGCTGCTCGAAGCAGATCGTTCGATTCCTAAGTTGGTTTTCTGCGGTCACATCCATCGCTCGGCGAATGTCATCAAACCGAACATTCGTTATCACAGTGTTGGTGGAAGCTATGCATCAAAGCAGCTCATCATCCTCGACGAGTCTCTGAAGATGCGACGAAAGTCGTTCTAAAGTTCAAGTGAGTTTACTCTCGCTTGAACTTTTTTCTTTTTTTGTTTGCTGTTTATGGTAGAATCTGGATGAACTTATGGCGGAATCTCTTGAAGAAATAAAAAATAAACAGAAACAAGCTTGGCAAAGATTTGATCAACGCATCGGATTTCTTCGACGTCTGCAAAAACGGGTGATTATGGCATGGCAACATAAAACGGATGAGAAAAAGATCAAAGACATTCAAGAAAAATTGAAACAATTCTAATATGGATATTGCTGCGAGACGTGATACAGAACAAAATGATTTGGGAATAGGAATTGAATCTGCAATGGAAACGGGTGAAAAAAAGAAGAAAGAACAACGTGATGTTTTTGAATTACCTCCAGACGAGTTAAAAGATGTTTTGATTAAAAAAGGGGAAAGTTCTGCTGCCGAATTAAAAACGACAGGATCCCGCTTATCAGAAAAACTCGTACGTGAATCCGGAACGGAATCTGGTTCGGATCAAGAAAATGTTCAGTCTTTAAGCGCGGAAGCGGATGATGCCGTGACACAATTACGCACAGAACTCGGTTCATCGGAAACTCAATCAACAAAACCAGAAACCTCTCGTCAACGCGTACGAAGAGAACGTCTCGAACGAGAAGCAGGATTGGAAAACAATGAACAACAAGAACAAATTCATGCGCTTCAAGAGGGGATCAGCAGACAAATTGAAGCATTGTCGCAAATCGTTCTTCCAGAAAATAAAGGCGATGTTTCATCGCCGGAACACATGGCACGCGTAAAAGATCAGCTGCGCCAGACGATGGAATCCATGAACGCTTTCGCACAAATATTTCCACCTTCCGACGCAATTAATCTTCAAGAATATACAACGCTCTATAAAAATTTTAAAAGCGTTGTGGATTTGAAAGGTGCTTCCGGAGATACGATCAGTAAAGGATTCAGCGAAGTGTTTCATGAGTTCAGTGATTTTGTTGATGATGAAATTGTGGCAAAACGCGCAATTGAATTGCAAGCAGAAAATAAAATGGTCTCGATCGAAGATGTGACCATGGAAGTTTACGGACGCAGCAAAGAAGAGATGGAGATTATCAAACAAAAAAATCGAGAAGAGGTTGTTAAAGAATTAAAAAAAATTGGGGAAGAACCGGTGATGACTTCCGAGATGCTGCTTCAATTGCATCGCGTGAATAATCGAGGAGTCGTCCCAAAAAAATATTCCGCTCTGCGCGAAGGGGAGGCTTACGCCATTTTCTTTAAACGTGTCGGAACCATGCCAGGGGACGTCCGTGCAGAAGTTGATGACGTGATGGAACGCGCTACCGACCTGAGTGATCAAAATGCGCTTGGGGAGAAAAGTCGATTGATGTATGAAATCGCTGCCGCTAAACTTCACAATGACATGTTAGATATCCATCCATTTTCAGACAGAAATGGAAGTACATCCCTTTTATTTTTAGAAGCGATGATGACAAAGGTTGGATATGAACCGCAAACAACGCGTGAACCAGATTATTATAAATTTTTGCGGAAAGTCTTGGGAAACAATCCCGTCGCTGTCGGAATCGTTGGATACGAACAATATAAAATGGCCAATACCCCAGGACATTATGAAGGTGTAACCATGACACCGGATAAAAAGATGATGTATGAGCGTGTCATGCAATTAACGGGTGTGAAAAAGAAAAAAGCATAGCGTGAGCTATGCTTTTTTTGTTTTTTGGCGTCTAAAAATGTACTCTCTTTTAAAGAATCGACTGGCGGGGTGTGATATTGATTTTTTCATGCATCTTTGCCATACTCTTTTTACGTTTCTTGTTTCAACAGGTGGGAGGATGTCATGCAGTTTCTCGTCCATTCTTGGAGTGATTTGATCGTACATTTGATGGCGATGGCGGCAGAGATTCGAAAACGTCCTGAGCAGCCGGATGTCATTGTGGCGATTGCACGCGGCGGACTCACTGTCGCACACATCTTGAGCGATCTCCTCAGTCTGCCCGTTGCGTCCTTCACGGTTTCGAGCTACTCGGGGCTCAAACGGAATACGGATCAGCATATGGCATTTGAGCTCGGCGGCAGACTTGATGGAAAGCATGTCCTCCTCGTCGATGATGTTTCGGATTCTGGTCACACGTTTGTGCTTGCGATCAGATACTTGCGCAAAAACGGCGCGGACAACATCACGACTGCGGCAGTCTTCACAAAACCTGAATCGAAGCATCCACCCGATGTTTTCGCACAGCAAACGGACGCCTGGGTTATTTTCCCATTCGACATTCTCGAGAACATTCGCGAGATTCGAGAGAAGTTGCGTGCTGATGGAATGTCTGAGGACGATATCATTCAGAAATTCATTTTGCATCATATTCCCGCGAACTACTTGCTTCTTCTTTCAGAACCGTGATTCTCGGTTCTTTTTTATTTGTCATCCTAATAATAGGAAAGATCCTTCCTGTTATTAGGATGACACGGAAACGAAAAAATAAAAAAACGTGGAACAGGTGTTCACACGCTTGAGCTACAGATTGATCCGAAGACCAGCAATTCCGTTCAGGTAGGTTCCTGCCGCGCCGTTTGCCGACCAGTCGAAGAGCGGGGCGCCCCAGATTTCGATCGGAATTGGGATCGTGTCTGGTGGCAATCGCAGTCGCAATCGAGGGCCGACGCCGAGGTCTGTTTCCGCGTGACCGCCGATGCCAAACCAGTCGGTGAGTTGGTAATTGCCGTCCGCACGGATCCAGTACCCGCCGTCGCTGTACTCGCCGAGAATTTCTGCATAGTGGTCGCCGGAGTAGTATCCTGCCATGCCGCCGACGCGCAGAGGTTTCGTGCTGGCGGTTTCGAAGCCAGCAGCGACGCCGATCTGAAGTTCATCCGTGATGGCGATGATCGGGCCGATGTAGGCTTCTGACCATGCGGGATTCGTCGAACTCCAGAACCAGGCACCGACGTGCTTGGTGAAGAACTTCGAACCGAAGAGCTGAATTCTGTTCGCAACACCATCGCCGTTTGCGGCGGATTGGATCTCACCGAAGTACATGGATGGCGGAAGTTCAGGCGGGTCGGGTTCGACCGCGTAGGAGGTCGAGACGAGACATGCCAACAGTAGGCACGTCGAAATGAACGAAATTACGTATGGCCGCATGACAGATCCTCTGCTCAAAATCCGTTTAGAGCCGTTTGAACTTATCAGAAAATCTCAATTTTGTCAAGAGATCATTGTATGCAGAGAAACAAAAAAGCAATGCTTTTTAGGCATTGCTTTTGTCTTCACTTTGTTTTTTTCTCCACGCTTCAATTTTTTTATGATCGCCAGACAACAGAACTTCCGGCACAATCCATTTTTTGTATTTCTCCGGTTTCGTATAGTGAGGATATTCGAGATAACCCTCTTCTGTATGTGACTCTTTATCAAGAGAAGCTTCTTGTCCAAGGACTCCA
>CALQZE010000047.1 GCA_943348955.1 Candidatus Uhrbacteria bacterium RIFOXYB12_FULL_58_10
CAACGGCAACCGCAGTCACATCCATTTGAACTGTTTTGTTCAAGTCATCCATTTCTGCTTCAGAACGTGGGGCGGAAACGGCAGCAAGTGTAAGTTGTGGGTCATCAACAAAGATAATACCTTCCATTGCAGGGAGATCAGAGACACGGATCGCATCTTCAAATGTTTTCAAAACAGAAATATCAACGACGATGTTTCGAACCAATTTTGAAGGCAAACAACGAACAGTAACTTCATCTCGTGCAGGAGCAAATGTTCCACCAAGAGCCTTAACTGCCAATGCCTCTCCAACGAACGTAAGTTGAACAACAGCATCAATCAACTTATTCATGTCGATGGAACGAAAATCTGCATGAATAACTTCATCACGAAGAGGATCTAATTGAAGATCTTGAATCAACACATGAAGTGCAGACTTTCCATCAATGACAAGTTCAACAACGGAACTTTCTCCAGCCTCTTTGTATGTTTTTACAAATTGGTTTCGATCAACCGTGATCTTTTGTGGTTCTGTTCCGACACCATAAACGATTGCAGGAACAACTCCTTCTGAACGAAGGGAGTTTGTTTTTCTTCCGGAAATGGTTCGGATTTTTGCTTCGAGGGTCAATGCGGACATAAAGAGATACTTAAGGAATTCGCGGGTATTATGCGGAACCCACGGAAAAAAGTCAATATCAAATCCCCCGGTTGTTTCGGGAGATGATATTTTTACGAACGAACATTTCTTTTTACCGCTTTCTTTTGAGTTTTTACGGCTTTTTTTGGATAACTAACAAGACAAGCTGGGAAACTCCCCTTTTCCAAAGCATTGTGTATGGAAATAACATCATTGATACTGACAGATCGTTCTTTGCCAAATCGAACAACGTCATCGTAGGCAAGATCTGTAAGAAGTCCGACCGACGTTGCTCCGACCTGGTCCACAAGAACAAGCGCAAGAAACGCATTTTGACACTTATGGCACTGAATATGCAGCAAATGCGTCTCACCATCTTGACCGAGCATGCGCGCATTCATGGGATTTGAACGTGTTTCACAAACAGGGCAATAAGAAACAAGTCGAAGTCCATTTGTTTGTGGAGATGAATTTAACATAGATTATCTCAATAATAGCACAGGAAAACTCACGACACCACATGAACGGTTCGAACGGCAATACTTTGTGCAATCCCAATCAAAAATACAAAAAACATGATTGAACTTCCACCATAACTCACAAATGGCAAACCCAGACCTGTCACAGGAAAGACACCCAAATTCATTCCAATATTCACGAGAACTTGCAAAAAGATAACCGCAATGGAGCCAAGTAATAAAAATGCCGTGAAATTATCACGAACCTTATGTGTAAGACGAAATAATCGCAAAATCAAAAGAGCAAACGCGCCCAGAAGCAAGATCATTCCAAAAAATCCCAATTCTTCTGCAATGACAGCAATAATAAAATCTGTATGACTCTCAGGTAAAAATTTCAATTGACTCTGCGTTCCAAAACCAAGTCCTCTTCCAAACCATCCGCCAGATCCGATTGCAATCACCGCTTGAGCAACGTTATATCCTTGTCCGAGCGGATCGGCTGTGGGATTCATAAAAGTCATGATGCGTGATTTTTGATAGGGAGCAAATAAAACAAACCAAGAAAATATCAAAACCATCACAGCACCGAGAACTAACACACCGAGTTGTTTCATTGGCATACCCGCAAACATCGCCATCACAAACCATATTCCGATCAAAATAACCGCAGAACCAAAATCCGGTTGTAATAATGTAATAATCGCTGGAATAACGGCGATGCCGAAACTTTCGGCAAATTCTTTCCAGCCAAAATATCTGCGTGCACGTCGACCAAAATAGGCCGCAAGAGCAACAATCAATGCTGCTTTCATAAACTCTACGGGCTGAAAACTCGCAGGACCAAGGACGTACCATCCGCGTGCCCCACGAATCGTATGACCCAAAAACAACACGCCGACTAAAAGTAACAGACCAACGAAATAAAGAACGAAATGATAATGTTCTAAAAATTTATAATTTGAAAACAAAATAACCCCAGCGAATACAAAAGCAATAATAAGAGCAATGGACTGTTTTTTTACGTCTGTAAGATCAATTGCATCACGAGAAAGATCTACAGAATAAATCGCTGCCATTCCGAGACATAACAATGTAAGGACAGAAAAAAAGAGAATCCAATCCATCGATCGAATACGAGAAAAAGACGTGAAAAATTTTTGAACAGAAATAGACATAACCATCTGCATGGTAAAGCAGATGCAAAAAAAAACAACCCCGACATCATTGTCGGGGTTGTTTTTAAAGACCTTCACTCGCGCGCGTATCAATCGAAGGCGCACCAACAAGAGCTTTGTAAATGTTTCGATCAAACAAATTCATATCTGGAACGACTTCTACTTGTGCAGAACCAGGAACCGTTCCGAACCAACTTAAGGCCACATCCTGCGCTTCGCCGGAATCAAGTGATTGCAATCCTGTTCGATTCACGCCAATCACAGTAGACCCTCGTTTCAATAAAACGATAAATGTCGGATGAAAATAACTATATGCCGTGTGATTAACAACCGTGAATGTTGTACGAGAAATGGTTGTGTCTTTAATTTGAGTATCTTGCAAAAAAGTCGGAGATTTAATTTCAATGTTCAATCGATCAAAAGACCATTTTTTATAATCCGAAATCAGATGATGATCTACGCGATGCCAAGATACGGCAATTAATTGGAATTGAGCCATTTGCAACACAGAATCTGATTGGACTGCAAGTTCTGCAACAGATTTCTTTTGGCTTGGCAGGATAAATCCCGTCACTTCTTTTGTTTCACCCCCGTCATAAACAAACTTATAATTAAATTCTGCCCACCAGTCTTCATTTGTGTTATCAACTTCTGTATACAAATCATACTGACTGTTCCCTGTCGAAAATACCTGTGTGTCCGCAACAGACAATGCATTTGCGACACGTGAAACGGTGTAAGCATGCAAATCTTCCTGATTTAAAACAGCAACTTCCGAAACAGCTTGCTGTTCTTTATCATATCGAATTGCAAACGCATCAATCAAATTCCAAAAAACAAACAAGAGGATCAATGCATCCACAACCATGAACGAACGTATACCAATTTTTTTCAAAACCGCACGATGTTCAACCCACCAAAGCGAAAAACGATATTTATTCGCCCCTTCTTTTTCCTCCTCCAAAAGAATCTCGTTCATAGTAGATAAAGTATAACAGAAAGTGGTGGAGTTATGGAGTGGCGAAGTGTGGGAGTTAAAGAGTTGCTGGATTTAAAAACAGGAAAATAAAAAGCTTCCCAATACTTTCACTCCACCACCCCATAACTCCGCCACTTCATCACTCTTCCCCTACTGTGCTATACTCATCCTCGTACAATTCACAGGTTGAATCATGTTTTTTATGGCATCAAAAGACGACAAAAAAAATAAAGACGAATACGGCGCCGGGCAAATCCAGGTTCTTGAAGGATTGGAACCGGTTCGCAAACGCCCAGGAATGTATATCGGTTCAACTGGTCCAACGGGACTCCATCATTTGATTTGGGAAATCATGGACAACTCGTTTGACGAGGCCATGGCTGGATTCGGAACACAAATTGATTTACATCTTCTTCCAAACAACATGGTTTCTGTTACAGACCATGGTCGTGGTATCCCTGTCGACACGCATCCTCAATATAAAATTTCTACTCTTGAACTTGTTCTCACAAAGCTTCACGCCGGAGGAAAATTCGGTGGAGGCGGATATAAAGTATCCGGAGGACTTCATGGCGTTGGTGCATCTGTTGTAAACGCGCTCTCCGATTATTTGAAAGCGGAAGTCAAACGTGAAGGCCAACTTTGGATGGAAGAATTTAAACGAGGAATCCCCCAAGGAAAAGTGAAGACAATGGGAAAAGCAAGTGGAACCGGAACAATCATCACGTTCCAACCAGACAAAACAATTTTTGAAACAATCGAATTTGATTTCGATACCATCATTGAACATTTACGCCGCCAAGCGTATTTAACAAAAGGAATCAAACTCACGATTACCGATGATCGCGATCCATCCGTTTCAAAACGTTACGGATTTTATTTCGAAGGTGGAGTTGCTTCATACGTCCGTCACATCAATCGTGGAAAAGAAGCAAAAAATTCAAATGTCTTTTACATTTCTAAACACAATGAAGAAGCAGACATGGATGTGGAAGTTGCTTTGCAATACACAGAAGAATATTACGAAGCTGTTCACTGTTTCGCAAACAACATCACCAACCCAGAAGGTGGAACGCACTTGGTCGGCTTCCGAACAGTACTTACACGTGAGTTGAATACCTACGCACGAAGCAAAGGATTCTTAAAAGAAAAAGATCAAAACCTAACAGGAGAAGATGTACGTGAAGGTTTAACCGCAGTTATCTCCGTCAAAATCAAAGATCCACAATTTGAAGGACAAACAAAAGCAAAACTCGGAAATCCTGAAGCACGCACAGCTGTTGAAGCGGTCTTTGGAGAAGCCTTCCGCATTTTTCTTGAAGAACACCCGAGCGATGCGCAAGGAATGATCGGAAAATGTTTGCTTGCGGCTCAAGCTCGTCGTGCGGCACGTGCCGCACGTGAAACAGTTTTGCGAAAAGGTGTCATGGAAGGGTTAACCCTTCCGGGAAAACTTGCCGACTGTTCCAGCAAAGATCCATCCGAATCTGAAATCTTCATCGTTGAGGGAGATTCCGCTGGTGGAAGCGCAAAACAAGGACGTAATCGTGAAACACAAGCCATCCTGCCACTTAAAGGAAAAATTCTGAACGTGGAACGCGCCCGATTGGACAAGATGCTTGCGAACAACGAAATCAAATCACTTGTTATTGCTCTTG
>CALQZE010000048.1 GCA_943348955.1 Candidatus Uhrbacteria bacterium RIFOXYB12_FULL_58_10
AAACGCACAAAAACACTGTTGACATGGTCGACGATCATTTCCGCGTGCATTGCACTCTACTGGACGGTTTGGTACATCCAATTCGGAACAATTCCCTACATTTCCAGCATCTCTTTGGCCGGAAAAGAATGGGTTTCCCTTCCATTCGAACTGCCAAGATGGTGGGATGTCCTCGCAGGACCAATGGTCACATTCACTCTGATGGCTATGGTCAGAAGTGGCAGCGACTTGAGATCACCGGATCAAAAAGGATACTCAGGGGTAGACGAGACTCTGTTCTGTGCATTTGCCGTTTCCGCATGTGCACACCTTGCATTCGTTTGCGGATTTTACAACAACGGAATCCTCGGCGGAATCATCTTCGGCGGCGCGTTCGAAATCGCAGGTCTCCTTCTCATCCTTATCTTCGCTATCCTGCGATCGGGCGGTAGCGGTGGTTACGACGACTTCTGAATCCTCTCTTACGGGGATTTTTTATTTGATAATCACGAAATCGATTATTGACATTAGGTAAAAAAAGAGGAAAGATGCGGTTAAGCGAATTCATTTATCGCCCACAAAGAGAGACTTCATGAAACCTTCGGATAAGGTTAGGATCGCTGTAGGACGAGAAATGATGATTCAGATCTCTGCGATCTGCGTCACTTCCATTGCGCTCTTTTGGACATGTTGGCACTATTTCAACGGTCGTGTCCCCGTTGTTTCAGAACTCATGCCTTACATGACACTTTACCTCCCATTCACTGTTTCACGATGGTGGGATGTTCTCCTTGGGCTCGTTTGGCCGTGTTTGTTCGTTTGGAACGCGAACAAAAAGATTCATCCAGAGAACGCTGTGTTTGAGGAAGGAATTCAAAACCTCATCGCCATCTCATTGCTCACAGGTTTTGTCTTCGGACTTTACTTCGGAATCGCAGCAGGATTCTGTTTCACACTCGCAATGCTGACGATCTCATTGATCGGTGCCTTTCTGACAAAACTCGTAATCGCCATTCTCTTTTGAATCTGAATCCTCTCTCACGGGGATTTTTTCTTTTCTTTTTTTACGAAAAATGCCGCAGTAAGAAGCATCAATCCGGCGAGCAAAATGAGGACAATTACTTTCTGTCTGCTCTGTAAGAACAAAGTTGAAGCTCCGAAAAGTCCGGATACAATGATATACAACAAGACGATTTGTGTCTGACCCCATCCGAGATCGAGCAGACGATGATGCAAATGTTTGCGATCACCCTGAACGATTTTTTTGATTCCACCTGCTTTCATACGACGTAACATCACCCACATCAAGTCGAGCAATGGAATCCCGAGAACAAGAAGCGCTGTTGCGAGTTTGCCGCCAGAAATGACAGCAAGCATTCCAAGTAAAAATCCAACGAGTGTACTTCCGCCCTCTCCAAGAAAAATGGATGCGGGATGAAAATTCCAAAAGAGAAATCCGAGTTCAGCTCCAACCACAATGACCGCGAGCAATGCAACATCTGGTTGAAAGTATGCAACTGTAAGAGAAAGCAGAAGAACCATGAGTGCACCGACAGATGTCACGGATGTTGCGAGCCCATCCAGTCCATCCAGAAACTTTGTCGTGTACATCACAATCATGAGCCAAATGAAAACAAGGATGTTCGATTGCAAATGCGAAAGATACATCACGCCACCAAATGGATTTGTCAGTTTCTCAATATTCACTCCGAACGCGATCACAACAACAGATGCGATCAAAGGAGCGATGATTGCAAAACGCGGAGGAAGTTCAAATGCATCATCGAGGAATCCACCGATCATGAGTACGAACGCACCGAGAAGAAAACCGATATATTGATTTAAAGAAATCGTCCCGGACGTGAGCCATTGGGATGTAAGAAGTGATCCAACGACTGCGATGGCAACGGCAAGAAAAATTGCTACTCCTCCAAGACGAGGAATGGGATGCGTATGAACGTTTTTTGGGTGGTGCGGATGATCCACGATTCCACATCGATTTGCAAAGTAACGGACAACGAGTGTGGAAAAAAAAGAGATCACAAACGCCGTTACTCCGAAACTGATCAATAAACTCATCATAATGCTTGTCCTTTTTGAATAGTCATATTCCCTCCTGCGTCAAGCACGATTGTATCACGACGCTGAACCTTTCCTTCAAGCAAGGCGTTCGCAATCGCATTATCAACTTGTTCCTGCACGACACGTCGAAGCGGACGCGCGCCGAACTTTGGATCATAGCCTTTGTGCGCAAGTTCGAGAATCGCCGCTTCAGTTGCTTGGAAACCGATTCCTTTTGCTTCAAGACGTTTTGTAATTTGTGTAATCATGAGTCGGGTGATCTCGACAATCTGCAATTCTTCAAGAGGTTTAAAAACAATAATGCCATCGAAACGATTCAGAAACTCCGGACGATAGACCGTTCGCAATTCTTCTTCCATCAAATGTATTTTGATGGCGTCCGTCGTTTCACCTCGTGTAACGGCATCTTGAATGTATTGTGTTCCCGCGTTTGATGTCGCAATGATAATTGTATTTGTAAAATCAATGACGCGACCGGAAACATCCGTTACACGACCATCATCCAGGATTTGTAAAAACACATTTAAAATGTTTGGATCTGCTTTCTCCAACTCATCGAGCAAGATAACAGAGAACGGTCGTGTACGAACGGCTTCCGAAAATAATCCACCTTGATTTGTTCCCGGCACACCAATCAATTTATCTATACTTCGAACATCTTGATATTCTGACATGTCGACACGCACCATCATTTGCTCGGAACCGAAGTATGTCGCCGCAAGTGTTTTTGCGAGTTCTGTTTTTCCGACACCGGTCGAACCAAGAAACAAGAATGATGCAATCGGTCGCGTTCCCGGACGAACATCCGCACGCGCGCGACGAAGCGCAGACGCAACAGCCTTCACCGCTTCATCTTGTCCGATGATACGTCCGTGCATTTCTTCCTCGAGATGAAGAAGTTTCATCTTTTCATCTTCAGCAACACCTGTAACAGGCACACCTGTCTTCAATGAAATAATCTTCGCAACATCTTCATCGGTCACAAGAGCATTCTCTCCGCGATTCTTGAAAACCTGCAGAGAAACTTCTCTCGCAATTTCAATCGCTTTTTTCGGCAAATACATCTCATGCATGTAACGATCGGAAAGCGTCACGCATTTTTCCACGGCACGATAACTGAAAATGACATTTTGTTGATATTCGATTCCGCCGATTTTAGATTCAAGAACCTGAATAGCAGAACGTGTGTCTGGCTCTTGCACGAGAACTTTTTGGAAAATACGTCCAAGAACGGAACGTTCGATGGTAGAAGTGTAATCCTGCGGCGTTGTCGTTCCGATGGCAAACGTCCCGCTTCGAGAAAGAAAATCGACAAGCAATGTCGCAAGATCATCTGTTAATTGATCCAAATCTAAAAAGGCAAGAATAATATTTCGTGATCGTGCGACTTCATCAAGCATCAACAGTATGCGTTCTTGTGCAACCTCTTCTGTCACACCTGCAACGAGATGCGGGATAGAAATGCGAACCAATCGTTTGTCTTTCAAAATATCCGGTACTCGCTCTTCCACCATTAATCCAGCGATTCCTGACAGGATACTTCCCTTTCCAACACCGAGCGGTCCAACAAGCACAGCGCTTTCACGTCCTCCTTCAATCACACGAAAAATTTCCTCAATTTCTTTTTCCCGTCCGATCATCATGGGTAACTGTCCTTGAACTGCAGCTGTCGTGAGATCTTGAGAAAACGCATCAAGAATAGGTGTTGCGACAGAGGTCATGGATCGATTCATGGCGCCGGTTGGTTTCAAGACGGCCGCTTTTTGAAAGCGAGTATATTGTTCTTGAATTTTATCGTTAATCCGAATCCATTCCACCATGTTTTCAAATTGTGGAACATCAATACCTTGCTCATTCAATAAATCATGCAAATATTCATCATGCTTGTACGCTTCAAAGAAAAGTTCAAGAGAACTGACGACTTCTCGATCCTGCTCATACGCATTGCGAAACGCAAACAAAATGGTTTCTTGTGCAATAGGACTTAATCCCGTGAGTTTTCCGAGCTGTCGCGTAGACAATCGACGCCCGAGCGGATCTTTTATTTTTTCAAAGGAAATTCCGAGTCGTCCAAAGACAATCGAAGCGGCGTTATCATCAAGCGCACCGATAAAAACATGCAACGGTTCTATTTCCGCATGACCGAAGCGTTCTGCGACAGAAAATGCCGATTGTAAACTTTTTATCGCCCCTGCATCAAAAAAAGAAACAATATCAATCGCGTCTTTTTGTGTCTCATCAACCGGAATAAGTTCTGGGGTTAGAGAACCTCGTGCACGTTTTGGAATATGTACAATGCGACGAACAATTTCCGATTGATGCAAAAAAAGAAAACAACCGACAAGCAAAGCAACGGAAAAGAGCCCCATCCCAACCGAAGGCAATAAAATCGTTGAAATATCTATGATTGATTCAATCCCATACTTCAAAACAAGCAGCGCTGCAGCTGATAAACACAAAATCGCAAACACAACAAACATCAGACCGCTCACCATCCGAGATGCAGCAGATTTTGCGCTGCGCAATTCCATCGACGCCTGATCGATACTGTTTGCGAGCACATACATTTTCTTTTCAACCAAAAATCCTTTTTGCGACATATTATTTCACGAAGATTCCAACGCTGTTATACAAAATTCCAATAATTGAAACAGGAAGTGCAGCGAGATACAGAACAAACAAAATAATCGCACAAACCATCCAAAGTGCGGTTGCAATCCCGCGGAAGATCACCATCACTAATCGAACAAAAAAACTGACCGTTCTCCCGGTGA
>CALQZE010000049.1 GCA_943348955.1 Candidatus Uhrbacteria bacterium RIFOXYB12_FULL_58_10
AGTGCTTGATCCGATTGTATGCAAAAGAAACAGTCCATCATCTTTTAGACAACGTTCCGCAACTTTCATGTAGGTTTTGTAATTCTTGTACCCGACATGTTCAAACATTCCGAGAGAAACGATATGATCGAATTGTTCATCAACATCACGATAATCCTGATAGCGCAGTTCGATGGGAAGACCTTTGCAGCGTTCTTGTGCAAGTGCTAGTTGTTCTCGAGAAATGGTAACGCCAACAACGTGTGCCCCGTATTTTTCCGCAGCAAATTTTGCAAAACTTCCCCAACCGCATCCAATATCCAAAATACGATCTCCAGATTTTAATCCAATTTTTTTGCAGACCAAATCAAGCTTTGCTTCTTGTGCTTCATCTAAACTTTGTGCGTGTTTCCAGTAGCCGCAGGTGTAAACCATGTGTTTATCGAGCATGACTTCATATAATTTGTTTCCAACGTCATAATGTTCCTCACCGACTTTAAATGCACGTTTTCCGGATTGTCGATTTATGAGAGATGAGGCAACAAGAAGTCCGATCTCTTTCCAGTTTGATTTTAATTGTTTTACGAGATCAACTTCAAACGCACGAGTGATTAATTCGTCGATGGCGGCGCATTCCCACCAACCGTCCATGTAACTTTCTCCAAAACCGAGTGTTCCTTCTGTAAGTACTCGTTTGTAAAAGCTTTCGTTCTTTACGTGAATGTCCCAAGGATTTGAGCCATTGATGACAATTCCAGTCCCTTTCAGAAGTTTCGAAACGTGTTTGGAGATTAATTCAGACATAAATAATTTTATTGATTTTAGTCTATCATATTTTGTAAATTTGTAATCTATCGTATTGCAGACTTATTTTAAATAAAAAATCCCTCAGCGTTAACGAAGGGATCGAGCAGCTTTGCGTTTTGCGTTTACCGTTTTGACTTTGCCGCCGACTTTTCTGAGTCCGAGCCAAATATGCACTCGAAGCGAGGTAAGTCCGAAGCCAAGTGAGATACCGACGAGAATGTTCGACGACCAGTAATGGAGCGCTTCAAACGGCGGAAGATCAAACAGTGGAGGAACAAGAGGTATGAGAACGATTGCAGAAATTGCGCCGACTTCGACACAGACTTTGATCTTGCCGGGCAACTTCGACGAATTCTTTCCGCCAAGCGCGAGTTTGTTACGAACCCATCGAATGCGGATCACTGTCAGAACGAGAGCGATCAAGACACTGGCATACATGAGTGGATGCCAAACGACAATCCAGCCCGTAGAGAAAAGAGCGAAGTAGTAGATTTCCTTGTCCTTGAACGCGTCGAAGACTGTTCCAAAGTGTGTAGAACCGACGAGATTGATACGCTGCCAGAAGGATAATGCGTATTCTTCGTCTTCTGTGAATTTCTCGGGTTTGTGCTTATCGTCCTGGTAGCGAGCAAGTGACCCGTCGAAAAAATCACAGATCATACCGACGCTGTAGCACAGAGCACCATACAAGATCTGGTCCGTGCAGAAGAACCAGGTCATCGGAAACGCGAGAACGAATCCGAGAAGAGTCAGTCTGCTTGGCGTGTTGAGCGCAAAGAGCTCGCGTACGAGGATGTACCGGCCAAGTGGCCAAGTACGCTTCCAACAAAGTGTATCGAAAAACTTCGCGATTCGATCCGTCTTTTTACGGTCGATAATTTCAGGGTCTTCGAGACGATCAGCAAGATCGTCCAGATCGTCATCGTCCATGTCTTCCTCCTTCTTGTCGAGACAAGACTGTAAGAAAAAAATGGCTTTTTGTCAATGTTCATCATTTTCATTTCGATGTACAATAACGGTAATAATTTATGTATTGATCTTTTTATGTTTCCAACCTGGAAAGAAAATCCTTTATTCACAGCGATGCTGTTTCTTGTATCGTTAGCACTGTTCGTCTATCTCGGCGAGAAATCTTTTGAAACAATGCAGATAACAAAACATCTTGATCGTCCAACACCGCTTGAACATACGTTTATTGTGGAAGGAATTGGAAAATCCATGATGGTTCCGGATGTTGCGGCAATGACCTTTAGTATTTCATCCACAGATATTACGGTTGCGGATGCGCAAAAACAAAACTCAGCAAAAATGAATGCGATGACAGAAAAGATTAAAGCGACAGGAATCGCTGACGCTGACTTGCAAACGAAAGATTACAGTGCATACGAAAAAACAGAATGGAATCCGCAGAAACAAATTTCGGTGAGTGTTGGTTGGGTCGTCTCTCAATCGCTTGAAGTGAAAATTCGCGATTCAAAAAACATTTCAACGGTTGTTGAAATCGCAGGCCAGAATGGCTCAACCTCTATAAGCGGTCCGTCATTTACTGTGGATGATCCTTTGAAGTATGAGGCTATTGCTCGTGAAAAAGGTTTGGCAGATGCAAAACAAAAAGCTGAGTTTATCGCGAAATCTCTAAATCTTTCCATCGACCGTGCGATTGGATACACGGAATATCAAGAATCTGCACAAGGCCCGATTCCGTATATGAGTGAAAAGATGGGTGGGGCAGCATCATCTGCGCCAAATATCTCTATTGGAACCCAGGAATTGAAGTTGCACACAACCGTAACCTATTTGTTAAAACAATAGGATCTGATGATAAAAAGACTCCACAGGGAGTCTTTTTATTTATTTTTAGAGCTTTTTTTGCTATTCGCACACAGAAAGTGTTGTGTTATACTGTCGCAACTTAACAGATTGTATTCCGGTTGTATGAAACGAACCGCCCCCCTGATGATTTTATTGAGTGTATTTGCATTGTTTGGTTTTGGATGTACAAAATTACCAACAAACTCAGAAACAGATACAACAGGCTCTGATGTTAATCCGGAAACTCAAATAGATCGTCGTGCGGTCTTGCTTGATGCAAAACAACAAGGATTAATCATGGACACACCAGAGATTGAACAAATGCGTGATCCATCGGTTCTTGTTCAGGACACAAAGGTTCAAAAAAATATTTCCAGTGCATCACTGACCGCTGCAGATTTAAAAACATGGCCAGCTGCTGCACTTGCGGATGTAACCGGTGGAACCAGCTTTGGTTTGGTGCACGCGCGTTATCAAAACGGACAATTTACACTCCTTGCAGCATTAGGTGGATTGCCAGCCCCTCAAAACGGAGCGCTTTATAAAGGATGGCTCGTGAAACGCGGAAATGAAATGCGTGTACTCGATACAGGTCGCATTGAAATGAATGAAAAACAGTTTGTGAATGCATATGTTTCCGCGGAAGATTTTTCTACATATGATTTTTCTGTCATCACACTTCAAGCAAATGCGGAAAGTTCACAACCCGGAGAGCATATTTTGGAAGGTGTGATTCGATAAGAGAAAAAAGGATATTCTATAAAACAAAAAAGAACCGTCTTGACATTAGGTCGTGACGGTTCTTTTCTTTGCTGGAGGTTTTGCAAGGCGGATTGCCTTTTTTCTACGGTTGCTGATCAATTGAACTTTTCGATCCGCTTTCCACTTGGTGCGGATGGATTTTCGTTTTCCCATCATAGAAGGATAAAATTAGAGGGTCATGAGGCTTGCTCGACAATAAGGTCGAGATGCAAACATGGCTGCAGTTTAGGTCTTTCCTGAATGATTGTCAACAGCGTTGGTTGTCGTGTGTGTGTAAATCAGGTAAAATTGATGCGTATGCAAGGACTTTTACTTACCTCTCAGCCACTCGTTAAGATTTTTTTTGGTCAGCCCAGTGTTATTCTTTTTGGGTTATTGCTCATTTTAATGACAGCAGCCTTCGTTTTAGTCCTTGTTTTAAAGAATCAACATTCCCTCATCTATCCGTTTCTTGGAATCACATTTTTGATTCTCATGACACTTACGGGGATTCTTGCATTTGATCTAAGTGGTACTGTTTCAAGGATCTATATCGCTGAATCTAACAGTGAATTATCAGAGATCTTTTCGACACACCGATGGTTAATCATACAGATTCCATTACTACTGTCGTTTATCACGCTCATCATTGGATGGGTTTGCAGACAAGATCTTTCGGAAAAGCATGCTCGGGAATATGTATTCGCCATGCAAATTTGTACGATCATCAGCTTCTTAACCGTACTTGCGATTGGGTACGAATCGTTGATTTAATATGATGCATCTTTTTTCCAAAAATCGATTTCATGAATCCATTGCGCTCGCCGCTCTTTTTTCAGCAGCTATGACCTTGCATATTGCATGGATTTCAAATCTTCTTGTTGCACGCGTTCTTCTTTTCCAACAATGGGCTTCGATCGTCCCATCCATCGGACCGATATCTGGATTGTATCTAAAAAGTTTTTGTTCATTCTGGATTTTGTTTATCGGCGCGGCATTCTACTGGCGAGGAAAAGATTGTTCTCACGCACGAAAACACATCTTACACTTTTTCCTGATTTCGATCCTTGTCTTCTTTGTCATGACCTTGCCGTTTGTCTATCAATTCTCAGTCATTGTTGAATAATGTTATCTCATCTTATGGAAATGAACGTACGTAAAGCTATTACTCTTGAAGAAGCAACAGATGTTCTCGTTATCAGTACTTTTCAAAGTAAACAAATTGTTGAAGGATTCTTACAGGAGGTTGATGAAAAGTTAGGTGGTCTTGTTTCACAAATTATCAAGGAAGAATCCTTTCTTGCGAAGGCAAATCAGACCATGTGGATTCGTACAGATGGGATGATTCCATCGAAACGAATTTTGCTTGTTGGACTTGGAAAAAAGGAGGAAGTCGATTTAGA
>CALQZE010000050.1 GCA_943348955.1 Candidatus Uhrbacteria bacterium RIFOXYB12_FULL_58_10
AGAACGTTTGTTGCCGGTTCAAGAAGTAATTGGAGATGTACGTGGACAAATTACCGCATGGGGAGGGGATTTAAGTGGACTACCAGAAAGCAAAGATCTTTCCGTTTCACCGGAATCATTTGTTCATTCATTTACATTGTCGTTGCCTGGCGATATACCAGACCATTTGGAAAACAGACTTGAACATTTTTTGTTGATGTATTTGACACAGCCATCAGAACGTAATGTTGTCATTGAAGACATGATGCGTGCAGAAAAAGTGGGTGGTTTAGGATTTGAAAAAAAAGACGCAGAAACCTTGCTTGCTTATTTTGATGAAAAAAAATCGGATATATCATTTAAAAAAGAAATTGGTGGGGTCGAGATGAAGGAAGTGAAAAAACAAGAATTTGAAAAGAAAGAAGTACAGCCACAAGTAAAAGCTGAACCGATTGCAATCGATCCTTTGCCGGGACTTATCGAGCCAGAAAAACAAATTATACAAAAACTGCCGGTAGCGATTCCAATTGAAGACAGTAAACCTGTTGATTTTATTGAACTTGTTGAAAAGACGATCGTTCTTCCAAAAACAGTTGTACAAAATATTCCTGCGGCAATTCCAGAAGAAAAGATTGCTTCGGTCGTGGAACTTCCTCGCAATGACAAGCCATCCAAACCAGATGCGTTTACGGAAACGGATGCTCAAGAAATTGAAGAGATTAAAATAAAAAAACAATCCGCTCTTGAAAAATCGGCAGAAGCTCCTGTCACCATAGATGAAATGATTTCGCAGGTGTGTTCGATTGATTCCATGTCTTTTTCTGATCAGAAGCTCGGTGATCGTTGTAAACAAATTGTTGAATCACGATTACGTGAAGTCAGAACAGCAAGTGATACACAGAATCTTCTTGAACGTTCTGTTGAATCAGGTGGGCTTGGAGTAACCGGAAGAAAGCTTTCGGATATGATGCAGGCAATCGAATATGGATTTGATGAATTTCAACAATTGTTTGCAAAAAAAATGGAGGATGATCGTAAAGGACTTGTGGGTGCACAAGCGGAACGTGAATTGCAAAAACAAGTGCTGGCTGAAAAAGAACAGAAGGCCATGACCAAACGTTATGTTGAAATGACCGGAAAGATTCCGGATCGTCATGAGATGCCTGTTGATCCTACGGGTACTCGAGTAAGTGCGTCTGTTTCTGCAGAAGATGCTGTGAAGATGCGAGAACAAAAAATTGATACCGCAAAAGTTCGTTCTGTCATCGAAGCTGCAAAGCCCGCATCTGCAACTTTACAAGCGGGAAATACTGTTCCACGTGTGGCTGTCGCACGTCCTGCCATGGAAGATGTTCGGTTTACACGCAGATTGTCAGGACCAATTGATGAGTTGCGTGCCATGACTCTTGTTGATTTTCGTAGATTGTCCAAAGATGCATCATCTGCGGTTGAAAAAATTGAAGATCAAGTGGAATTGGTGGAAGATCAAGGATATGAAAAGAAAGTAGAAGCGATTCGCGCATGGCAATCATCTCCGTTGTATCAAATGTATCTTTCGATTGCTCGTAAAGCGATGCAAGAAGGAAGACCGCTTGAGGAGATAAGACAAGAACAAGAATCTACAAGTAATATCATGTTAACAAAAGAGGAATTTTTGGCGATTGTACAATTAAACAGCAAGCTTCGTTTCTGATAGAATGACTGTATGCCTGAACAATTTGTTGTTCCACAATTTATTGATTCGGAAGATACCATCTTCGGGCCTGTAACAGCTCGACAGTTTGTGATCTTAATGGTTGTTGGTTTATTCGATTTTCTTGCGTTTAAGTTGTTGCCGTTTGTTCCATTTTTACTTATTGGAATTCCCGTTTTGATATTGGGCGGAATTATCGCGTTTACACGTATTAATGGTCAGCCATTTCATTTTTTTATTTTAAATTTGGTTCAGTCTTTGAAAAAACCGAGATTGCGAGTTTGGGATAAGACCGTTTCAGATGCGATGTTGCGAGAATACATGAAGCAAGAAATTCCTCCTCCTCCCGTTGTCTTTGTCAGAAAAACGTATGCGGGAAGTTCACGATTGCAAGAAATATCTTTAGTGGTAAATACAGGAGGAATCTATAAACCAGAAGAGTAAAACGCTGTTATGCCTGAAATGCAATCCAAAAAACTTGCGAAACCTAAACCTGGGCCATCGACTCAGCAATATCTTGATATTGCGGAGATTCGTGATGACATGGTTATTTTGAATGACGGGACCGTTCGCGCTGTTTTACTTGTTTCAAGTATTAACTTCGCACTCAAATCCGGAGATGAGCAGGAAGCGATTATTCAATCGTACATGACGTTTCTGAATGGATTGGATTATCCGATTCAAATTGTGATTCAATCACGTAAAATGAATATTGACGGGTATCTCAATCGCCTCATTGATCAACAGAAAAAGACAACAAATGACTTACTGCGATCTCAGATTGGGGATTATCGCAATTTTGTCGGCGAACTGGTGGAACTTGGTCAAATCATGCAAAAAAAGTTTTTTCTTGTGTTGCCTTACGATCCAATCACCAATAAACGGAAAGGTTTCTTCTCACGTTTATCAGAAGCTATGTCGCCAATTGCGGCTTCAAAGCTGAGTAAAAAACAATTAAGTGATCGTCTTGAACAACTTGCAAGACGTACAGAAATGTTGCAAGGAGAACTGAATAGTATGGGGCTTGCATCCGCTCGATTAGATACACAGAGTTTAATAGAACTGTATTACGAAGTTTACAATCCAGATCTATTTGATACAGAACGTATGTCGGATGTCAGTCAGATTCAACATGAGTAAATAGAGTTTCCATTATGGCTATCAATATAGGTGACGTCCGACAATCGATGCCGAGTGCTCCTCCGCAAAAACCGAAAGAGGTTCAGCCGGATTTGGAAAAACTCTCAAAAGAAAAAACTCTCCTTGAAGAGGAGCGTATTTATCGTCGCGGTGTTGTCACTATCAAAGATTTAATTTCTCCCGCATCCTTTGAAGTCAATCCAAAATTTTTAAGATTATCTGGCGTCTACGTCCGTACGATTTTTATCGTTACGTATCCGCGTCACATTGGTCTTGGTTGGTCTGGTCCGATTATCGGACTCAACAAAACATTTGATGTCAGCATGTTTTTCTATCCGTTAAAACCGGAAGTTGTTTTGAAGCAATTGCAAAAAAAAGTGGGATTATTTGAAGCAAAAATTCTTGGAGATGCTGATAAAGGTGCACCACGTGATCCAACTGCAGAGACGGCGTTGCGTGATATCGAGGAATTGCGCGATGCTATTACTCAGGGAATTGAACATTTTTTTCAATTCGCTTTTTATGTCACCATCTACGCAAAAGACCCCGAAGAATTGGATAAGTTTACGCAACAGGTACAATCCATCTTTGGAACAAAATTGATTTATTCTAAAACAGGATACTATCAAACAGAGCAGGGTTTCAATTCCACCATGCCGCTTGGAAACGACGAACTCATGATTACGTATAACATGAACACATCGCCGATTGCGGCTTCGTTTCCGTTTATTAGCGCGGATCTTACATCTGACAATGGGATTCTTTACGGAGTGAATCGTCACAATAATTCGTTGATCATTTTTGATCGATTCAGTTTGCAAAATGCAAACTCTGTTGTGTTTGCGACATCCGGTGCAGGAAAATCCTACGCCATCAAATTGGAAATCTTGCGTTCGCTCATGATGGGGATCGATGTGATCGTGATCGACCCGGAAATGGAATACAACCATTTGTCAGATGCTGTTGGTGGAACATATATCAATATGTCTCTTGCGTCTGACGCAAAAGTCAATCCGTTTGATTTGCCGCGAGCGCTTGGAGATGAAACCCGCATTGAAGATATTATTCGTAGTGCTGTTATTACATTAAAAGGACTTTTGCGCATCATGATCGGCGTACCGATTGGGGAAGCAGGAAAACTTGGGTTTACCCCAGAAGAAGATTCTATTTTAGATCGCGCTCTCATTGAAACATACGCAAAAAAAGATATTACTCCGGATACAAAAAGTCTTGCGGATGTGGAATCTCCCATCATGCAAGATTTTCAGGATGTTCTTGAGGGAATGGAAGGTGCAGAAAATATCGTGGCTCGTTTGAAAAAATATACAGACGGGACGTTTGGAGGACTCTTGAATTCTCCAACAACCGTTCAAATGAAAAATCAGTTCGTCGTGTTTTCTGTTCGTGATTTGGAAGATGAATTGCGACCGGTTTCTATTTATTCTATTGTTAACTATATTTGGAACGTTGTTCGATCTGAACGTAAAAAACGTATCTTGGTTATCGATGAGGCTTGGTGGCTCATGCAACAAGAGGAATCTGCAAAGTTTATTTTTGCCCTCGTAAAACGTGCTCGAAAATATTTTCTCGGAGTGACAACGATCACACAAGACGTCGCAGATTTTCTCGGATCTCCGTATGGACAAGCAATTGTAACGAACTCTGCGATTCAATTTTTGCTGAAACAGTCTCCTTCAGGAGTTGATCGCGTAGTAAAAACGTTCAATTTAACGGACGGAGAAAAGTTCTTGTTACTTGAATCTGGTGTTGGAGAAGGTATTTTCTTTGCTGGTCAAAAGCACGCGGCGATTAAGATTGTCGCTTCGTACACAGAAGATCAGATCGTAACAACCAACCCACAACAACTTCTTGAAATGGAAAAAGCAAAAAAA